>RKRU01000209.1 GCA_007571225.1 Nitrosopumilaceae archaeon
GTGGTGTACCGTCCCCCCACACTAGTCGTGGGCATAGGCCTGCACCAGACCACATCGTCTGATACCATCATAAACGGCATATCTAAGACGTTTGAGAGGTTTGGACTTTATACGGGCTCGATTGCACAGGTGGCATCTATGAAGAAGACAGTTGATGTAATTGGACTGAGAGAATCTACTGATAATCTCAACGTGCCGCTTGTATTGCTTGACCGGAACAGACTTGCAGACGTACGGGTCCCAAACCCTTCTGGTGTGGTGGAGGCATTTGAGGGGACTGCCAGCGTCTCAGAAGCGGCTGCAATTGTGGCAGGCGGCGGGCCTACACACTGCAGCCTCATAGTGGAGAAGCAAAAGTTCCCGCCAGACCTGACTGTGGCAGTGGCAAGGAGGCTGAACAAGGAATGACACGGAGAAGGGGCCTGTTAATTATAGACCGGGGGAGCCGGGAACGTGAGGCAGTGGAGGAGCTGGAGATAATATGTGATACAATCATGAAGCAAAAGAACAACAACGATTACGTCTTTGCAGAGTTCTGCTTTCTAGAAGTCGAGCCGCCGTTCATACCAGACGGGATGCAAAAATGCCTGCAGGAGGACAAGATAGACTCGCTGACGATAGTCCCATATTTTCTGTATCCGGGTAAGAAGGTGAAGAATGCAGTTACAGACGCCATGAAGTTTCAGCGCGATACAGGCATCAAGCTTCTGGTGACGCGTGCCATGAGCATGCACAAGACGCTAGCAGAGATTGTACAGAGCCGCGTATCTGCCACGCTTGAGGAGAACGGTATCGACATACCCGACAGTCAGGTGGATGTAATGATAATTGGGCACGGCAGCGTGGATCCGAACGCCCAGCTCTCAATGGACTACATAGTAAACCGCCTGAAGGGCCGCTACCGAAATATCAGCAGGTGCTGGCTTGAGATAGAGCAGCCTGACATATTTGCAGGCGTAAAAAAGTGTGAGGCTGACAACCCTGAGGTGCTTGTGATAGTGTTTTACTTTCTGCACGAGGGGGCCCACGTAAAGACTGACATAAACAACGATCTCGGGCCGGCGCTAGAAGCGTCCACGATAAAAAATGCGTATATCACCAGACATTTGGGAACCGACCCGCGCATGATAGACCTCATATTGGAGAGGGCGGCCGAGGTGGAGGCTACGGATGCAGACTAGCAAGGGACAGGCAATAGAGGATGCTAGTATGCGCATCATAGACGGGGAGATTGGAGACAGACGGGACAAGTACAATTCGGCAGAATGGCCCATAGTCCGACGGATCATCCATGCAACCGCCGACTTTGACTTTGCCGGTACAAACAGAATGATCTTTCACGACGATGCGGTGCGTGCGGGACTAGAGGCGCTCAAAAGAGGTGCTGCGATTGTAGTGGATGTAAACGGCGTGGCAGGCGGATTCAACAAGCAGAATCCGCGGGATTTTGGAAATAAAATAATCTGCAACATATCTGATCCAGAGGTGGCGCGGATTGCCAAGGAGCAGGCCACGACACGGTCGCGTGCTGCTATGCGGGCCGCGGCTGATCATATGGGCGGCGGAGTAGTGGTGGTCGGCAACGCCCCTACTGCACTGCGCGAGGTGATCGCAATGACAGAACAGAAGGTGGCTATGCCGGCGCTGATCGTGGGCATGCCCGTGGGGTTCGTGGATGCTGCAGAGTCAAAGGAGGCAGTCACAAAACAGAGTGCGGTGCCGTACATTACAAACATGGGTAGAAAGGGCGGGAGTCCTGCGGCATCGGCTGTAATAAACGCCCTATACAAGCTGCTCCGGGGCACGAGCTAGGTTCTTGCGTATCTTGTACACGAAGAGACAAACTCCCCTGCAAAGTCCGAATAATCAAAGTACAGGTGTCCATACGAGGCAAGCGTGTTGTATAGTGTGATGCCGTCCATACCGCGTATGATTCCCTCACCCTCGTCTAGTTTTAGCGCAAAGCGCGTATCTTGTGCCACGTCAAGCATCCTCGAGTAGTGAAACTCGTGGCCGTGAAAGCAGCGCCGGCTCCCGCCCGTTATGGGCGTATGTGGTTTCATCATACCTGAGGTATAGTTCAGGGTGGGACGGTTAGTCATTGTGACATCCGCATCAATTAGTCCCGTCATCTGGTGTGTGGTTGTGTGCCCATCCTCATCGCGCGTGATTATGTGTCTGGCAAGATACATCAACCCGCCACACTCTGCGTATACGGGCATCCCGTCTTGGGCGGCCTTCTTTATTGAGGTTCTGAGCCGCAGGTTGCGTTTTAGCGGTTCGGCGAGTATCTCAGGAAAGCCGCCGCCTATGTAGAGTCCGTCGCATGCAGGCAGCGTATCGTCATTTACAGGACTAAAGAAGGCTAGGTCGGCCCCCTCACGTCTTAACGCCTCTAGGTTGTCCTTATAGTAGAAGTTAAACGAGGCATCTTGTGCCACTGCAATTACCGGTCTTTTTATGGGTACGGCGCGGTGTAGTAATGGTTGTTTCCTCTCGGTTGTAGGCAGGTCTGCAGGACCGTCGACTATACTTTGTATCACTTTCATGTCTAGGTTTGGTACAATCACATCTGCAATCTTCTCTATGCGCCCCTGCAGCGTGTCGCTGCTCATGGTGGAGTGGAGCCCTAGGTGCCTCTCCTCCAGCTCTATTGACCGGTCGCGCATTATGCAGCCTGCAATCTTGATGCCCCTCTGCCTTAGTGCTTTTGTGCATAGCGTGGCATGTTTTTTGCTGCCCAGCTTGTTGAGTATGACGCCTGCAATCCAGGATTCCTTGTGGAAT
>RKRU01000077.1 GCA_007571225.1 Nitrosopumilaceae archaeon
GCCGATGGTTGCAATAAGGGGATTAGGGGGATCCGTAGAGCCATACATTGACGGCTATCTTGATCACAGACAGAACATCAAAATTGTCGGCGTGGACACGCCTATAGAAGCTGTAAGGACCATAATAGAACTGACCGTATCAAGGCAGTAGCTGCCGCCATAATAATGAGAGATAAAAATTAACAATCAGAAAACCCATTTCGTGACTTCCAATGCCGGCTAGTAAGAACAAATGTTTACTTTGTTTACTACACATCATTATATCCGAACACCGGCATGTCAGATTTCAGTCAGCCGTCCGGTCTGCTGCATGTGACTGATAATAACATCATAATCATAGTCGGTTATCGCCCTGCCGTAGTTTGCCAGCCCCCCGTACAGGTGCAGCCCCACCAGTCCCCTCTTTTTTACAAACCTGAGGTATCCCACCACACTGCGCAGGCTAGCGGTGCCTACCCTGACCTCAATCAAGTCAACCTCATCGACCATGCAGTGAGGCCACGTTTTGTTGGGCTCATGCCACTTGCTGCCGATCCTAAAGGCACCGCAGAACTGCCGCGTACCCTTTACGTAAAATATTATCTTGTCCCCCACGCCAATCTTACTTGACTCCGTCTTGGTCCTGATGGCATATGCCTTTTGTTTCTCAACGATGCTCCATATCCCGGCCGAAACGGATACTATCCAGTTCTTCAACCATTTACATATGAAGGCATGAACTTTAAGCATGATCAAGCAGCCCAAACGGTGCCATCCAATGACCGGCGTCGCACCATACATGAAAGGCTCGTAATAAATGGAAGGCTGGGAATGAATAGCAACTAGGCTGTTGGCAATTGTGAGGCATGTAGCGACTGGATCAACCAAAGAGCGAAGAGAGCCCTTCCATGGCGGCCTCTTCAGTCTTGCTCTCATCCTTCTTCTCTTCTTCTTCTGGTGCCTCTTCTTTGGCTGGCGCATCCTCAGTTGCCGCCGCAGGGGAAGCCACTGCCATCGGGGTTGCCTTTACGGCCTCGTCAATGTCAACGTCTTCTAGCGCTGCAACCAGTGATTTTACCTGTGCTTGATTGACCTCCGCACCTGATGCCTGTATTACCGAACTGATGTTCTCCTCACTGACATCCTTCTTGAGTTTGTGAAGAAGTAGTGCCGCATAGACATATTCCATGAACGGCAGTCTCGGCAAACACAATATAAAACTATAGAATTGTGTTATATAGGCAGAAGTGGCCACGCTGCATTGCCACTGGCATATGACGGCAGGTCTCCGAGCTGCAAGTCTGTGTATAGGCCCCACAGGCCGGTAAAACTCGGGCATCTAGACGGTTCCTTTTTTGTAGCGTCTACAGGGGCCGTCCCCGACTGATATCGCCACATGTAGATTTGACAAACCCGCAGTACCAGTATTCATAACGATTACAACATTCATCATCATCATGACAACACAGTCGTGCGGATCACATATGTACGACTCCCCACATGTGAATGTCTGGTGCAACCAAGACCAGCACGCCATTTACGCCAAATCCATGTAACAGCAGGGTCGGTCTACAGTTTTGGCACACACACCAGACAATGCTTCTGGTACCTTTCTGCCTACCAAGCGACGGGTACACAGTCAAGCTGCTACAGGCCCGCTGTACGTGCGCAAAAATCCATCAGATGATCTACAGACAGCGACACTACAACCCGTCGCTTCATATACTACAATTTCAAATATGCTGTGTTGGGGGATATACTGAGGGTAGAACACCTCAAAAAATACTTTGTAAAGAAAAGCGTATTTGGATCAAGTACCTCGATCGTCAAGGCTGCAGACGATGTCTCTTTTTCAGTTGGGAAGGGCGAAGTTTTTGTACTTGCAGGCGAGTCTGGATCAGGCAAGTCCACCATTGCAAAGACAATACTGGGATCCGTGCGGCCCGACTCTGGGAAGGTATTCTTTGATGGCGGCGAGATCAGGACAGATAACAGGAGTCTTCAGCGAATTAGAACAAACTGCCAGATGATACATCAGGACCCGTACGATTCGATCAACCCGCGAATGAAGATAGCAGGAATTATAGCAGAACCACTTGAGATACACAGGGTCGGCAACAAAGACGAGCGAACAAGACGCGTCATGAGCGTTCTAGGGGAGGTAAAACTGGAACCCGCAGGCGAGATAGCAGAAAAATACCCCCACATGCTCTCAGGAGGACAGCGGCAGCGGGTTGTCCTTGCAAGGGCTTTGGCGCTGCATCCGAAGATAATATTCGCCGACGAGCCCGTCTCCATGCTTGATGTATCAGTCAGGGCCGAGATGCTGGAGCTCATGCACGAACTACAGATAAAACACGATATCTCCTTTGTATACATAACACATGATCTGGCCACCGCAAGATACTTTGGACAAAGGATTGGAATTCTGTACAGGGGTAGGATAGTAGAGATGGGTAGAATAGACGAGGTCCTGTTCAATCCGCGGCACCCATACACCCAAGCACTGACTGACGCAATATCACACCCGGACCCGGCAAACCTGCACGCAACAAAGAAGATAAGGATTGTAGATGACAATGTACATACAGGCACAGGCGGGAACAGTAGCAGTGTAGCAAGCCAATCGGCCAGGGCCGGCGCTGCCGACGGGTGCAGGTTTGCACCGCGGTGTCCATATGTCATAAGTGAGTGTTCTAGGGAGCCGGATCTGAGTGATGTTAAAACCGGACATTATGCGGCGTGCCATGTTAATCTAGAGCTGCGCAGGGACGAATAACCGGTGACACCCACCGCGCGGGAAACT
>RKRU01000057.1 GCA_007571225.1 Nitrosopumilaceae archaeon
ATATGCACTTAAACACGACTGAAAACCCCATGTTGTACTGCTAAAGAGATCTTTTTTACAGTCATTTTTTGTACTAGGCAGGACAGGTGAAGTCATACGCAGTATCATAATTTGTTCCCAGCACCGGTCGTGCGGCCTGGCGGTAGTCATATGACAACTGTCTATGGTCTGGTGCAGGCGATCTGTCGGATTTACATTAAATATTCACACTCCCGCGCCCAAATGACCGATTCTAGTCATAAATTTGACAAATCGTTTGCGTGGGACGTAAACAGTACCCCGCCGGCTACTATATGCTCATAATTTGGATGTTGCCGGACTGTCACAATCACAATTCTACAACTGCTGGTCACAGGACTGATAAGCCGTTACAAAAAAGATTCATAGACCAGATCACGGTATAACGTCACATATCAAGCTTTGTAGTCACTAAGTGCTACGAGGTTTGATAGAATTGTTGTAATTTCTGAGAAAGTTTGTATGTCTATCCTTCCAATCTTTATTTTAATCAACTTCTTCTCCACACTAAAGATCCTGCTAACCTTTATTCTACTGTCTGTAATCAGATACCCATCATCAAGATTTTCGTTTGTAATTAACATGTCATAATTGGTCTGTTGAAGATTTGACGTTAACGGCACAACTACAACATCTCTGGATTTTTTATTGTGTTTGTTGTTTGATATGACTACTACGGGCCTAGTTTTGGTTTGTCTAAGATTAGAGAATGGAAATGCCAGCAAGACAATATTCCGTTGCAGGGTCATTGCAGGTATTTGTTCCAGATATCATCCTCTTTGTTTAACCATAACCTTTCTAGTGTTTCTTCCGAATAGGCCAGAAGATCACCGTAGTCATCCTCTGGTTGTTTTTCCGAATTTGCGGCTTTTTGAATTAAAATCTTGTCGTTCTTGGCAACAAGTACAAGTCTGTCCCCCTTTTTGATTCCCAGTAGGATTCTGATATCCTCTGGAATGGTTATCCGTGCCTTATCAGACACGATTACTGTCTTTAGTCCTACATCGTCCATACAAATAGTAAAAAGTTTCTTACCTATAAGGAATCTTGTTCGGTCGGGGGAAATTACATACATACATACAGAGGTGTGCGATAGCTTAATTCTTCTTAGGGTTCTCCAGAATGCGAGTGCTATATAGGGTTCTCTCTAGAATACGAGCCCCTGCCAATCTCAGATAGTAACACTTCGTGACTGTGAAGTTAATATTCAACAATCGAAACATTCATAGATCACGATCATAATGTCACGACACGATTGCAGAATTTGATTCAACCCGGATAGATTGGGACAATCCTTATCGTAACTGTTTACATCCAGCATAAACAATTTGTCAAATTTGTGTCTAGAATCAGTCATTCGGGCGCGGGGGCGTAAACGGTTACACTAGCAGGCATGATGTAACCTCACGTATACAATTCCCTTCCAAGCAGGAATTAGATATATTAATTATTAAGATGTATACGGATAGTTGAAGCAGTTTGACGAACTTGACATGACGATACTCTACGAGCTGACGCTTGACAGCTCGATCTCGATTCCCGTCATGTCAGAGAAGATTGGAATCAATACATCGGTCCTGTACAGCCGTATAAAGAGGCTGGTCAGGAAGGGCCTGATCAAGAGGTTTACAGTACGCATAGACGACTCTATGCTCGGAGTGGGGGTAAAGGCGGCCGTTGGAATAAACCGAGATCCAAAACTCAAGGATGTAATACATACGAGTCTCATGGAGATGCCAGAGGTAGCCTCGATATCTGAGATTACAGGTAGATTTGACATTATGATAATGATATACGCTAGGGACATAGACTCGCTTCATGACACGGTCATAGGAAGGATAGGCAGGATTCCCGGAATCCAGAGCACCGAGACGTTTGTAGAGCTACAAAAAACAGAAAAGGACCCGGCCTATCTAGCAGACGGGCAGATCATGTACAGGTAGCATCTGCCACAGCACGTAACGAGTCAATCACACACGCAGACAAAATACAAATCCGATCAAGCCCCGCCCCTAGGCAGCTACACTACTGCTGAAAGCTGGTGTCCCACTTGCCCTCGTTGATCTCAGCGGTGATCTCCTTTGGCGTCATACCCTCAACTTTGACCCCCAGAGCAAGGCACGTACCGATGATTATCTTGGATGCGGCCTTTAGCGATGTAGTGTAGGACGATTCTAGTTTGGAGCCTGCCACCTTTACTACGGAATCCATGGTGATCTCCCCGACCCACTCCGTGCCAGAGGCGCCAGAGCCCTTTTTGATGCCAGCCTCCTTCATTATCAGAGCTGCCGCAGATGGTATTCCTATCTGTATGTCGTACTTTTTGGTGTCGCTGTCCACCACCACGGTTACGGGCACCTTCATGCCGTCAAAGTCGCTCGTCTTTTCGTTGATTGCCTTTATGACCTCCATTATGTTGACGCCCAGTGGCCCAAGTGCCGGACCCAGTGGCGGCCCCGCAGATGCCGCCCCTCCCGTTACAAGTGATGATACTTTTTGTTCACCCATGATAAGTTCTGCCCCAGTGTGGAAAATTTAACCGTTGCTACGTCTCGCTTGCAAGCTTGAGATAGTTTGCATCCACCGTGACGGGTAGTTGGTATGCCGCATCAAGCAGTACCACCGTGGCCTCCTCCTTCTCCACATCAATTCTAGTTATGGTGGCCCTCATTCCCTTGAATGGACCTCCCGTTATTTCTATAATGTTGTCCACTGCCAGCTGTGAGATGGTCGATTTCTTGACTAGGTATCCCTCTATATCCTTGAAATCCAGTTCTCCACGGAGCTGCCCGCGTATGTGGCGGAGTCCGTCCACTGCCATGTATGCATCACTTGGATTTATCGCCTCCACCACCACGTACCCCTTGAGATTCTCCACTAGCAGTACGGACTGGATGTTTATCTTGTTGGCGTTTGCCTTTGCCTCCAGCAACCTCATGACGACCTTCTCCTGCCCCCCGGTGGTTCGGATTGCAAACAAGTGAGAGTTTATCTCTTCGGCCATAGTCATTCTACCTTCCAAACGTAATAACTGCAAAGACAAACTGGATTATGAATCCTATAGTTCCGACACCGGCAATGCCTAGAAGCACCAACCGCAAGTGTTGTTGATACTCTTCACGGTCCGGCTTTTTGGCCATCTTCATGGTGTTTACCATATTCTTCAACGTCTGTCTAGGATTCAATGGGGAAAATTAATAGGGTTTACTTATATCTCTTGTTCATGGAACTTCTGGTGGCCTATCAGGACGATCCTGCGGGCCGCAACATGGCCGAGTATCTCTCACACGACATGGATAGGGACGACTGTGACTACGACGGAGCTCAGATCTGGCGTTCAAGATGGTACGACCTGATGACAATTCCCACCCCGGCCATATCTGCAGACTGGCTGGCGGAGAACAGCCAGGTACTGGAAGGGGAATACGACGGCTTTGTCTTTCTCTCAAGGCATTCTGCAGAGTCCGGCGTACTGGCCCTGACCTGCCACAGTACGGGAAACTTTGGGGAGGCTAGATTTGGGGGAAGGGACCGCGAGGTCGCAGTGCCCCACCCGCACCTACAGAGGGCGTACCTTCGCCGGTTGTACGAGAACCGGGAGCTCTTTTCTGGTTTTGATGTTACTATAGAGGCCACACACCACGGGCCCACATCGCTTGACAGGCCCACACTCTTCATAGAGATCGGTACGACGCAGAAGCAGTGGGAGAACAAGAACCTGTGTAGTTCAGTCGCTACAATAGTGCACGATACATTAACTAGCAAGATACCGGACTCCCCCACTGCAATATGTATTGGCGGTACACACTATCCGGCAAGGTTTACTGACGAACTGCTACACGGAAGCCGGTCGCTTGGAACCGTGGTACCAAAACGCGCCGTCTCACAGCTTGACGAGGATCTCTTCTGCCACATACTAAAGCGCAACAACATGGCAAGCGAGATATTGCTTGACTGGAACGGTATTTCTGGCCCTGACAAGCGGCGACTTGAGGAACTGCTTCCCACGGCCGGCGGACTGGCGGTGAGCAGGATCTGAACGACTTAGAGCGCAGGGTTTATGCGATGCTTGCCCGTGTTCCAAGAGGCAAGGTTACCACATACGGCGAGCTAGCAAAGGCTGTGGGACTTAAAAACGGGCAGCGCGTCATAGGAAAGATAATGAACAAGAATCCATACCCTGCCATAATTCCCTGCCACAGGGTGGTACTGTCCACGGGGGACATTGGAGGATACGCATACGGCAAGAATGTCAAGGCCGGCATGCTGGCTGCCGAGGGAGTAGAGATTCTGGACAGTGACCGGATCAACAACATGGACAGAATAATACACAGATTTGCAGACAACGATGTGAGGCGGCGGCAACAGTAACTGCAGTGGCGGCAGTAGCAGTAGTAAATCGTTCATACATCATGTCCCCGCTCCCGGCGGCAACGGTAACTGCAGTGGCGGCAGTAGCAGTGGCAGCAGTAGCAGTAGTGGCAGCGAGTTTGTTGCATAACCCTGTCTGACATGGGTTTGGTTGCCGATTTGGCCAAAAATGCTGGGTTGGTACTGCTTTACGCTGGATGTAAACAGTTACTTATTATGAATGTGTTGACAATGATTGAAAAATGAAACGTCGTCATTATAAAAAACTTGCAGATGTGTCTGGGTTTGCGTGTACTATCATTGCCGTACTGTATGGCGCGGTGGTGCTGTCAGGTATTGGCGAGATGTTAATTTTGGGTGGATTTACGATATTTCTATATGGTTGTATATTATTTGCGCCTGGTTTGGGCGGCCGCACCGGGTCTGCAATCATACTACCGTTCATGGCTGTTTTTACATTCGTGTTTGTGGTCATGATAAACAACTGGCTGGTTGGCATAGTGTTGGTGGCGGCTACGGTGCGGGTTGCAGTATATTTGGTTGGTGAGATTTTTTTCTGTAATAGTAATGGTTGTGTGGTAACCGCATACAAAAAGTAAGTAGGGTTCCCTCCAGAATACGGGTGCTAGTCTCATATGATATAGTTCGTAAGGGTTTACCCACTTTATACACACCTAGCCGCCGTCTAGGCTTTCCATACCCAAATAGTTGATCCTAGGTACAAATTCGACAGATTGTTTACACCAAGATTATGTTGTAGATTAAGATCTGCCATTTTTGACAAAATCATTATCTGAGATTGGCAGGAGCTCGTATTCTAGAGAGAACCCTATCTAGCACCCGCATTCTGAAGAGAACTCATTTTTGACACCCAAGCAAACTTAGACGCCCCATCTGTCATAGTTACCCACATTCAAAATTTGAGATTTGGGTTAACTGGGGACTGTTTGTAGGTTTCTGCTGCTCCGTTGATTTGTAGCCATTTACGTCCCCCACATGTCTAAATGATCGATTCTAGACACAAATTTGGCAAAATGTTACACTGGACGTAAACAGTTATCAATACAGGCAGGCCGCAATACAGACAGGCAATCCGGTTGCAGATATGTTCCCATAAATATGAACATTTATCCAGTAAACGGTTTTAAATAGGCTTAAAGGCAGTTGCTCGTATGATTACAGAGGCCCAGCTAGGCGACATGATACAAGATGTAAAGGAGCCCGGCAAGTCCCGAAATTTCAAGGAGTCAGTAGAGCTCATAGTCAACTTCAAGGACATAGATGTCAAGAAGGGCTTTGCTCTAAACGAGATGGTCCAGCTTCCAAAGACCAGCTCGCCTGCAACCGTCTGCGTGATAGCAGGTGGCGACATGGGCCAGAAGGCAAAACAGGCAAACGCCGACGCAGTTGTAGGAACAGAGGATCTAGACAAGTTTGCGGCAAACAAGCGAGAATCTCGCAAGTTCATCAACAAGTACGACTTTTTCTTGGCAGACACAAAGATGATGCCCGCCGTAGGAAAGACGCTGGGCCAGCTGCTCGGACCGCGCGGTAAGATGCCCACCCCCGTACCGTTCAACGCTCCGATAGAGGCATTTCTTGACAGGTTCAGGGCGTCAGTCAGGGTAAGGACTAGGGCGTCACTGTCGCTCTCCTGCAAAATCGGGGACGAGACCATGAACAACAGCGACCTAGCAGTCAATGCGCATGCAGTTCTGAGCGCCATAGAGCGCAAGCTGCCAAACGGTGAAAAGAACATCAAGCGGGTCATGGTAAAGACTACCATGGGAAGACCGATAAAACAGGTGCAGGAGGTCAAGAAGAAATTTGCGTGAAAATAGAACCGCCTATTCAGACAAGAAGACACGGATGTATCAACAGCTCACGGCGCTGCCAAGAGAGTACAGGGTCATGGCACTGATAAAACTCGACAAGGTCCGCGGCCCACAGGTATTGTCACTTCGCAAAACCCTAAAGGACAAGGTGTTATTTGTAAACATAAAGGACAAGGTTGCAAAAAAGGCATTTGAAGACTTGGATATGCCCGGAATAGGGAGCATGGCAAAGGAGTTGGTCGGTCAGTGTATGTTCATGTTCACCAACATGTCACCGTTCAAGCTGAACCTCCTGCTTGCAAAGAACCGCATCATGATGGCTGCAAGGGGCGGAGATATTGCAAGTATTGATGTGATAGTACCTGCCGTCAATACCGGAATTGCCCCAGGACCCATGCTTACAGAATTCAAGGAGGCCGGGATACCCACAAAGATAGATCAGGGTACCATATGGATCGCAAAGGAGACCACTCCCGTACTCAAGGGGGGGATAGTCAACGACAAGGTCGCATCCATTCTGGGCAAGCTTGACATAAAACCCATCGAGGCGGGCATTTCAGTCTATGCCGCCCTTGAAGACGGACTCAATTATACCGAAGAGGAGCTCGTAATTGACCTAGAGGAATACCGTAACATGTTTGCAGCAGCCCACACAGAGGCAGTAGCCCTGTCCATAGAAGCCGCATATGTCACTCCAGAGAACACGCCCCAGATACTTGCAAGGGCGCACCAGCATGCCCACTCTCTTTCGGTAGAGTCAGGATTTGTGATGCCTGAGACTGTAGAACCCATAATCCAAAAGGCCAATGCCCAAGCACAGGCTCTGGCCGATCTTGCATCAGGATACGAGCCTGTAGAATAACAACCATACAGCGTGCTAGGTATGACTTTACCTGTCAGACACAAAGAAATAGACGTAAAAAAATCCCCCCAGTCATACAATGTGGATTTTTCAGTAGGGTTTGAGTGCATGTGACAGAGTTGCCGGATCCATACAGGCAAACATAATCGTCATATGATAACAGAGCATGACATAATCTTGACAGCGGCCACGCCATATGCAAAGCGACTGTCATGCATATGATGATGTTTTAGAGGCCGAAATTACGTAACTATTAGTTCCCTCAAATGATCGATTCCAAGCACAAATTCAGTAGATCGTTTACGCCGAACCTAAGCGGTTACCAAAATTACAACTGCATCACAAACCGGACAAAAACAGACATCAAACAGTACGACATTCTCTCGATCTCCCAGTACTGACGTAACATAGTCCTTGTTAACTACTCAGTGCAGTTGTCCGTCTCTTGCGGGGTGTACTGGTCTAGCAGCGGCTTACTGCATGTCTACAAGCAGTGGGTCGGGGCTGTAAAACTCGCCATACTCAGATGAGAGGGTCTCAAGCTCGCCTACAATCGTGTCAATCCCCACGTTTCTGGCAGTCTCAAAGAGGGGTTTTTTGAGACCCAGTCCAAGCCGGGCCGCCCGCTCGATCTCCGCCTCGTCGCTTGCTCCGTTGGTTATGAGCCAAGCGGCATTGTTGAGTATGTTAGCCACCAAAGAGACGGGATCGCACCTGTCTGCCATCTCTTCTGAAAGCGCTACACGCTCGTACTTGTCATCTGAATACTTGTAAAACCCCTCTCCCGATTTTTGTCCTAGCTTACCGGCATCAAATAGCTCTCCAATACGGGGATGCGGCCTTATCACCTTCTTGTCGCGCATGTGCATCTCTGTCGTTGCCTTGTGTATTACATCCATGCCAGTAAAGTCTGCAAGTTCGAATATTCCCATCGGAAATCCTAGCCTGAACTTTATCGCAGAGTCAACCTCCTCCATGGCGGCGCCGCTTCGGTCCATGATATAGCAGGCCTCGTGTACAAGCGGTATGACCAGCCTGTTTACTATAAAACCTGGAACATCCCTCCTGCACAGGACCGCCTCCTTGCCCACCGACTTTACATAATTTTGTGTTGCGTCAACTACGGCAGGCGATGTCCGGTCCCCCGGAATGACCTCGACTAGCTTCATAAGCTGAGGCGGATTGAAAAAGTGAATGCCTACAAACTTGTCCGGCCTAGAGGTAACAGACGAGATTTCAGTTATGGGCAGCGTGCTTGTATTGGATGCAAATATGACATCTGGATTGTCCACTACCTCATCCAGCTCCGCATAGACCTTCTTCTTTAGATCCATGATCTCTGGCACCACCTCTATTATCATATCAGCATCTCTTACCGCATCCTTAAGATCCACTACGGGCCTTATGCGTCCAAGGATGGCCCCGGCCTCCTCTTCGGAGATCCTTTTTTTGGACACCATCTTGTCTAGGCTCCATTTTATCTTCTCCATTGCACGGTCTAGGAACCTCTGTTCAATGTCACGGAGTACGATATCATAACCGGCGGTTGCAGACACTTGAGCGATGCCGTGTCCCATGACTCCAGAGCCCAGCACGGTGATTCGCTGCAATACAATTACGACAACACGTATCCTTTATAATGTATTTGAAACAAGAATTGTTATGTTTGGTCGCGGCAAGCGCAGTGACAAGAAGAATGCAACAAAGTGCGATGTATGTGGAACCGAGCTGCACGAGCCGGAACGGCTCAAGCGCCACATGAAAAAAGCACATGGAAACGTGCCAGCAAAGAAGCTTGATCCAAATGCTGGCGATGGCGGCATGTGGTAGGCCTGTTGTTTTCATGTTGTTGCGGGTTATCGCATCAGCCACGCCCAGTACCCTGCAAAGAATGACTTTTGCCCGTGCATTTTGATGTTGGCCCTGCTCTGGTGCCGCTTCATCTCCTTTTGTACTAACTCAAGCAGCGCGCGCTCGTCTTTTGCCTTAGAATCTTGTGCATGCAGATGCTCTACTGCCCTACGGACAAACTCCTCTCGTACGTGTATCGTATAGAACCACCACCCCATAGCAAACTGGGCCTCCGAGTCCAGTCTGTATCCATTCCCCTCATACAGCGAGATCTGCTGTATCCGGTCTAGTATGCCCCTGAGCAGCGGCGCATCCGAATCAAGATCCTGTGACGCCACCTCAAAGAGTGGAATCCACACCATTCCTTAACTACGGCACCATGCCTTAAGAAATGTACGGCGATCCTCTGCGGTTCTAGGCACAGGGTTGACATGTAGTAAACAAAGCATCTAATCGCTCGTACCAGTCAACGCTGGAAGCCACAAAACGAGTCTTCTGGTTGTCAGTTTCATCTTTTGCCACGTATGCCACCACCACCACCACCACACGCATACACACAATTCAGACAATTGGCAGGACATGTGGTTGTCTGTGCATGTACAGGC
>RKRU01000160.1 GCA_007571225.1 Nitrosopumilaceae archaeon
CACGCGCATCTCTTGAACCTTCGTTCGGTTTTTTGGACGGTTGGGCGGATCTGCCCATTCATAAACTTCATATACATTTTGAACAAAGCACGGCCATGGCCTCTAGAACAATAATAGTGGGCGTGGGCATTCCAATGATTGTGGTGGGCGCGCTCATGGCACTGCTGTGGGCCCCCCTTGCAGGCACTGCCGCAAGCGAAGGCGTTGTGGGTGCCAGTACGTACCAGCCGCAGATCGAGCTTGTAGGCAGTACCATAGGCATACTGGGAATAGTCTTCTTCATTGCCGGACTCTTCTACACTAGGGAACCCGTAATGCATTAAGAAGTCATTAAATAACGAGGCATATAAACAACTGCTGGAACATGACAGTAAGAATCTTTGAGGTGTTTACGTCAATAGAGGGCGAGGGAATCCTGTATGGGACAAAGACGCTATTTGTGAGGCTGGCCGGGTGCCCGTTTACGTGCTCCTACTGCGACACAAAGGACTCACTGCCGCTCGACTCGGGCATGGAGTATACTATGAGGCAGGCGACTGACCTGATAGACGAGACGCTACAGGACTACACATACAAGGTCAACTTCACCGGCGGCGATCCGCTGCTCCAGCACAACGCCGTAGCCCTGCTTGCCGGGCACGTACGGGCGAGGGGCGTACTGACGTACCTAGAATCGTCCTGTTTTGATTCGGACAGGTTTGCGCACGTACTGCCACACATAGACATTGCAAAGATCGAGTTCAAGACAAGCGATTCTGGGTTTGTCACCAAGATGCGGCATGACAAGATGATTGGGGAGGCACTCCGTTGCCTAGAGCTTGCAGTAGGGGCCGATAAAACAGTATACATCAAGCTGGTGGTCAGTTCCAGTACGCCTGCAGGAGAGGTTCGGAGACTTGCATCTGCAGTGTTCGAACTGGTCCCGCGGGAGGCGATCTCGGGCTTTGTCATACAGCCGGTACACGGCAGCGGCGCCCCGTCACTTGATCACCTTTTGGAAATATACGACCTGATACGGCCCATATATGCAGACATCCGTGTGGTGCCACAACTACACAAGATCATAAATGCTCCATAGCAGCCGTGTAGGGGATTTACACACTTTACAGGCGCTCGACAGCTCTCCGTAGTAAAGGCAGAAGATATTCGTTCAAGATAGAATAAATCAGTGCCTACAATGTGGATTAGAGTACGAATATTTTCTTCTTTTACTACGTCTGAATTTCCCAAATGATCTATTCTAGGTGCAAGTTTGGCAGACTGTTTACGCCGAACCTGAACGGTACGGGGCGAAGTGGGGGCGAAGCGTAGCCTACTGCGCGGCAGGACAGATTAAGTAAATATACACCCTGACTCAATACCTGTTACAACAATGAACGAGGGCCGAGTAAAGAACCTAGTCAGGGAACTAATAATAGAGCTGGGAGAAGATCCGACCCGTGAGGGACTGCGGGAGACCCCCACCCGCATTGCCAATATGTACAAGGAGATCTTTGCCGGGTATGACTCGGACTCGGAGCTCTCGGTACAATTCTCGGAGGACTCTGATACGGTGATCGCCCGCGAGATACAGTTCTACTCCATGTGCGAACATCATATGCTACCATTTTATGGCAAGGTGCACATTGCATATCTGCCCAACGGAAGGGTCTTTGGAATATCAAAACTGGTGCGGCTGATAGAAAAGTACTCAAAGCGGCTCCAGATACAGGAACGTCTTACCCGGAACATAGCCGACGAGCTCTACGCGCAGGGTGTCCGCGGGGTTGCCGTCGTGGCGGATGCTGAGCATCTCTGTATGAAGATGCGCGGCGTGCGCAACGATGCGACGCTCTCGTCTTCTGCGTTCAGGGGCGTATACGAGAGGAAGGAGGAGAAGGAGCTTGTAATGTCCCTCCTGAGGAGAAGGTCCCTCCAGACTGAGACGTTCTAGTAACAAGTTACCCACCTTTTAAGCACTCAGAGGTTATCTAAGTTCCACATACCTGAATTACTGATCCTGAACACGAATTCGGCACATTGTTTACGCCTAAACTAAACAAGTAACTGTTTATGCCCAACGTAAACAGTTTGCCAAATTTATGCCTAGAATCAGCCATTCAGGCGTGGGAGACGTGAACAGTTACGGTATTACACATCGGGCAGACAAGGCTAAGTCCCATAATCTCGACTATGGTGTGTTCATTGCGGGGCAGCCTCGCATCTACATTGGCAGACAAGGCTAAGTCCCACAATTTTGGCAGATGGCACGGCTGTCGGTTGAATTCTCCATCTTCAGATCCGCAATTATCCTCTCATTTTCTGCAATGGTCTGTTTGTACTCGGATATAGTATTACTCAGTCCGTCAATCTTCTCGTGCAGCCTTGCAATCTCCTTTCGCATGATGATTTTTTCGGAATCCACGAATGCCGTTTTTAATGCCCACATATAGATCATTCGGTTACGCGGAACTCGTGCTTATAAAGGGAGTAATCTCCTTCATGTTCTAAGTGGGATTCTATCCAGAATACGGGGGCTGGCTAGGATTCTCACTAGAATGCTGTCCCCAACCAATCTCAGATAATGATTTTATCAAAGATATGGTTGATCGTGGTTTGATTATGTTGTAGATTGGGATCTGGTAGGTGCCATGGATGGTCTAGTTGATTTTATGATGGGATTATTGGCTTTGAAATCGTGCCGTTTTTGTGTATTTGGTGTGGTTGTGGCTGTGATTAGATTGGATTGGGTGCAAATGGCTGGGATTTGTATGCCCTAGAGAGAACCCTAGCCAGCC
>RKRU01000043.1 GCA_007571225.1 Nitrosopumilaceae archaeon
CATCACACACATCATTGAAATTTCCGCTAAAATCATACCTTCTCAAGGCACAAGAGCGCATGAAGGTGAGGGCGCAAGAACCACTCAAAGGGGTCAAGGGACTCATCAGCGAGGACAAGGTGGCCGAACCTCTTGAGAAGGGACTACTGCGCCAAAAGTTCGGCCTAACAGTCTTCAAGGACGGTACGGTGCGCTTTGATGCAACAAACTCCCCGCTGACCCACTTCAAGCCGTCGTGGATAAGAACATCAGTCGGGGGGCTGCGCAGACTAGGCTACACGCATGACGTAAATGGACATCAGTTGGAGGATCCAGACCAGACAGTAGAGATGCGTATGCAGGACATAGTCATTCCATACGAGAGCGGCCGTTATCTACTCTCTGCCTCCAAATACATAGACATGCTCCTCTCCAAACTATATGGTGTCCCGCCCTTTTACGACCTTGGGAGCGTAGAGGATCTTGCAGGCCACCTAGTAATAGGACTTGCACCCCACACATCAGTAGGCATAGTGGGCAGGATCATAGGACTTGCAGACACGCAGGTCTGCTTTGCCACCCCGAACTGGCATTCTGCAAAACGCAGGGACGCCGACGGCGACGCCGACTCCATAATGCTGCTCCTAGACGGCCTGCTCAACTTTTCAAAAAAGTTCCTGTCTGACAGGATAGGTGGATTGATGGACGTTCCACTTCTAGTCCAGCCCCTAGTATTGCCGCACGAGTCGCAGCCACAGGCGCACAACCTGGAGGTCACAAAGACATTCCCGCTGGAATTTTTTGAATCGACGATCCGCGAAGAAAAGGCATCTGGCGTCTCGTCTGTTGAAATAATAAAGTCCAGACTGGAGACATCTAGGCAGTTCCATGACTACTTTTACACGCACAAGACCACCACCCTTACTACGTCACGCTCGCGCAGCGCCTACTCTATACTTCCCTCCATGCTTGACAAGCTGGACATGCAGATCAGAAACGCCAACCTGATAAGAGCGGTGGATACCGCCGAGACGGTTCTGAACGTGATGACCACACATTTGGTACCTGACATCATGGGGAACCTGAGGGCGTATACACAGCAGAGCTTCCGGTGCACCAACTGCTCCCGTCAGTACAGGCGCGTGCCACTCTCCTTCAAATGTGCAGAGTGTGGTGCTAAACCCATTCCCAACATTACACGCTCTACTGTGGAAAAATACCTCCCGCTCACCAAGCGCTTGGCCAAACGGTACGACATTGGCAAGTACCATCGTGGAAGGATTGCGCTGTTAGCAGACGAGGCAGAACTGGTATTTGGCGAGAGCGACGGCGACCAGGCAACCTTGGGCGACTACACGTGACTATCTGAGCTTTACATACTCGTAGGCGCCCAGCTGGGAGCCGCGAAAACAGAAGCGTACCTTCTGATACTCCTTTCTAAGCTCCTTTACCTTGGAGCGTACACTGCCCGTGTCGCGCCCGTCGATGACCACCTGCCGTATGAGGGATGCGATCTCCTGCATCTCGGACTTTTTCATACCTAGTCGCGTGATCTCCGAGACGCCCAGCCTGATCCCGCTCGGGTGGAAGTAGTTCCTTCCGGCCTTGATGTCTCCTGGTATGAGCTGCCTGTTCACAATTATGTTGGCCTTTTCAAGTTCGGCCTCGGCCACACCGCCGTCCGAATACTGCAGGACATCTAGCGCAATCTGGTGCGACTCGGTAAATCCCCTAGACTCGCCTAGCACCTTGAATCCCTCGGAACTGAGGGACTCGCCTAGCACCTTTGCATTCTTTATCACCTGCGCGGCGTACTTTTTGCCAAACTCCAGCGCCTCTGCAAAGGCCACCGCCTTGCCTGCCATGTTGTTGATGTGGTGGCTGCTTGTCAGACCTGGAAAGACTGCCCTCTTTATCGACTCCTCGTGCGCTGCAGATCCTAAAATGAGGCCGCCCTGAGGCCCAAAGAGGGTCTTGTGGGTACTCATAGTCATGGTGTTGGCCCCTTCACGCAGCGGATCTTGGAACCTGCCGCCGGCAATTAGGCCTGCCACATGCGCGGCGTCATAGTTTATGTGCATGCCATATCCCTTTAGAAACTCGGCGAGCTCCCCTACGGGATGTGGAAACAAGAAGAGCGAGCCGCCGAACATTGCAATCTTTGGGGTCTTGCCTGCCTCTGCCATCTTGGTTACGCGTTTTTTTGTCTCATCTACATCAATAGTCATCTCCTGCGCGTTGAACGGGTAAAACATGATATCCAGCCCGTGTACGAATCCTGCAGTTCCCGCATGCTCCTTTTTGCCGTGTGATATATGTCCGCCTGCAGGTATAGAGGGGGCCAGCATTGTGTCCCCTGGATCCGAGAACGCCGAATATATGGCTAAATTTGCAACCACGCCGGATATGGGACGCACATCGGCAAACTCTGCGTCGTAGAGGCGCTTTGCCAGATTCATGCACTCTACTTCCACCTCGTCTATCTTGAGGCAGCCTGCGTATACCCGCTCTCCAGGCCAGCCCTCTGCATACCTGTTTCCAAAGTCTGTTGCCACCGCCTCGCGCACCGCCGGGCTCGGTATGTTCTCGCTTGCGATGAGCGGGATTGATTCACTGAACCACTTGTGGTGTTCCTTTAGCTTTGAGAATATCTTGTTGTATGACTTTTTGTTCTCTGATGTTTTTTTGGCGGCCAATACGGATCGTGGGTGTGCGGCTAATTTAAAAACAGCGTCAGTTGACAGTGACCATAATCTTGGTTGTGGGCGCCAGCGCTGCAGGGGTCCTGATTGATTCCCACACAAATGCAGTAATGCTGTGGGCGCCAGCATTATCGGGTATCCATGATGTGCTTATGTTTAGGGACTGGCCTGCCGAGAGGGTGCCCGTAACCCACGACAGCGAGACGGTTATGCCGTCTGCGTCCTCCACTTGGACTAGATACGCAAACGACTGCGGCTTGGTCTGCTCGTTGGTCAGCATGGCTATTGCCTGCGACTGTTGGCCAGTCGTAAGGCCCCCGCCTAAGCCCCTCCCAAAGGCGTCTGCAATGCTAAAGTCAGAGACGGTTACCCTGCCAAGTGGGGGCAGCTCGGTACCGATCATCGACGTTGCCTTGATGTTGAGGTCGTCTGACGTACTGTATGGATTGGGCAGAGTGTTGTCCTCATACTCGGCCGTAATGGCATCGCCCTCCGTTACATACAGGCGGTGCCCCGACGACTCGCTTGTATCTGTAAGGTATACGGTCCCCTCAAACACGCCTGCGGCTTCGCCAATCTCCGTTACCGTCAGGCTGATCCCGCCAGGATCAGAGTCTGACCACACGTCAATATCAAAATTGTTGACCCCCCCGGGGTTCAGGTTCATGTCCCTGTCGACTACCCTTACAACTGCAGTATCGCCCGGCGAGTAGACAGAATCCATCCACTCCACGGTTCCCATACCCCATACTATTGGTGCCGAGTTAACTATGGATAGATCCTCTGAGTAGTCAAACGAGACGGAGATGGCATCGTCGTTGCTTGCCGCAAGGTATCCGTTTGCGGGGCCGGCCCCGCCTGTCTCTCTCTGGGGGTTGTCATATCCCGCGGCGCCAAAACCGGTGCGGGTGTTTCCATCCGCGTTGTGATCAAACCCTATCAGGGTCACCTCGCCTATGAATATGCCCGTGTTGGGGCCGCTCTCTGTAAGCTTGTACGAGTCTAGTGTTCCCTCTCTTGTGGTGATTTTGACGCCGTCCCACTTTGTGGTGCCTATGGTGTCGACTGCCTTGGTATCAAAGTTGTGGTCTGGGGAGATTATTGTTATGTAGACTCTGTCAGTCCACGTGTAGACCTCTTGGTTTATCTGTACGCGGTTGTTGGAATCACGGGCGCCTTGGGCAGCAGCTGCTTGTATGATGGATTTATCGTGATGCGCCCCATACTTTTGCAGCCACTCTGAGTCGCCGTATACTGTGGGACCGGCACCGTACGGCGCCTCTGCGGTTACCGCCGGCGCCAAGACGACGGGTGCGCCGCCTGCCATGCCGACAAGAACAACCATGATTCCTGCAATTAGGAGTAGTGGGGGAAGAAGATGAAGAAGAAGGGAGGAGAATGCAGGCCGCACCGTACCGCACACACTGCGTCTGTGACCGTTCTGCCCCCTAACGTTTATGGCAATACTATCGTCATACATATCTATACTCCTTTACCCCTTACCAATAATGTTTCTAATATGGGATCACACCAGTAAATTTCTTTGGGACTGTTTCGGCAGTCTGTACCGGGCCCGCCCCTGAATGTTTGCTGCACGGTTACATATAGAATCTTTTCTACAAATAAGATTTTACTAAGAGATCTGTACAATGCAGGCCCTGCAGCACCATGGTTTGTGTGGGTGAGTTCGTTTGTCAGACTGCGAGTAGGAGAAGAGCCGGCGCCACCCTTGCCGTCTTTGGCCAAAAACTGTAGTCAAAACACGTACTTTGTCATGACCAGTCCCAGTTACCGTTGGATCCTTCATATCTGATGTTTGATTCGGGGCGTAAATCCTACAAACCACCCATGTTGAATCCAAAACGATACGTGAGGCGCGCAAGCAACCTCTTGCTGGCAGCTGAGAATTATATACATAAATTCATACTATGCCTGCCAGTGTAACCGTTTACGTCCCCCACGTCACCTGAATGACCGATTCTAGGCACAAATTTGATAAATTGTTTACACGGAACGTAAACAGTTGCCCTTTGTCAAAAAATTTTCAATTTTTTAAGAATGATTTCTTCTGCCCACCACTACGCTCAAGCTTCCCGTCCCTTACGGCAATGGATTTTTTGAGGCGCGAAATTCTGTTTTTGGCCGCCCGGATCTTCTTGTTCTTCTTTTCCACCAACGCGGCACTCATTTTCACCACCCTTCCTGCTCTTTCCACTATCCTTATCGACTTGTCCACCAACTCGTTCATCTCGTCAAACTGTTTGTCCTTTTTGGCAACTATCTCTTCGTACGCTTCAATAGTCTTGTACCCTGCGACAACTAGTTCAATCAGTTCCTCCCTACTCAGTCCATCTAGTGCGACACGTTGTACTTCACTCATGTAGTTACGTATCCGAATGACCTTAAGAATGTAGAACTAAATTAAGTTCAACATTTTAGCTAATTTTTTTTATGCACAAGCATCAAATTTTCTGGAGGCGCGCGATTTGTACGGTATGCAATCTAGGTACGGCCCTGTGAATCACACGGATTCGCCACACCGCCCAATCAGGCCCTGCCAGTACGGCCGCATTCGTTTTTGAAAAAACAGCCAATATACATAATGTCTATGCATATAATTCCCGGCAGCTGACTATGGCTTTTTTAAGGAGGCCATATCATGTCCTATTGTTGAAGGGCCCGTCACATATGTATGGCAGCAGTACGATGATTGCGTCGGCCTGCACGGCTGCCCTGCTTGTCTTGGCAGGCAGCAGCATGGCGTACGCACAGGAGGGCGACTACTCGGATGTGGCGGCAGTAATCGAGACCCCGATGGGCCAGCTCGTAATAGAGTTCTTTCCAGACGACGCACCGAACCACGTAGACAACTTTATCATGCTGGCAGAGGCGGGCTTTTACGACGAAACCCTATTTCACAGAATAATTCCAAACTTTATGATCCAAGCAGGTGATCCGAACACCGTTGCAGGTGATCCAAATACTTGGGGGACCGGAGGTCCGTCCCATACGGTGGATGCCGAGTTTAACGACATAAAACACGATAGGGGCATAGTCTCCATGGCCAGGTCTCAAAACCCCAACAGCGCCGGTTCACAGTTCTTTATAGTACATCAAAACTCAAACTTTCTTGATGGACAGTACACGGTCTTTGGCAGGCTTGCCACGGAGTCGAGTTTTGAGACCCTTGACAGGATAGCCGCAGTCACGACTGGCATGGCCGACAGGCCCGTCGAACCGGAACAGGTAAGAATTACGACAGTATCCATTGTGGATCGCTCTGGAGTTTCAGGTGCACCTGTCCTCCCTACGCCCGACCGCGTAGAGTCGGCCATATCGGTAATGCCTGGAGGTGAGCAGCACTACGAGAGCGATGATCTGGGAATTGCATTTACCGCCCCTGCTGGGTGGTTACTGCAAGAGCCGGGTCGGACGAATCCGATTGCACCCGATGTAGTGGCGGTGGGTCCAGTAACTGACGGCACAAATCCGCAAATCTATGTGTATGTGGTGGGTAATGAAGGACAGATGTCACTGGACGAGATCGTCACCTCCCGGATGGCGGACCTACAAGGTTCCATAGACGATGAAACCATAACACAGTTCTCAGAAAAGTCTGGAGTGGTGGCAGGCCTCCCTGCGCATGTCCTAGAGGCCACCGAACTGATCACCATAGGCAACAGAACCGTTCACGTGACGTTCACAGAGGTTCTGATTCTCGGGGATGAGAACTATTATTCCTTGTCGTATGCCAACATACCGATGAACTTCCGTGAGGAACTCCCCAAATTTGAGAAGGTGCTAGAGTCGTTTGTAGTGCTAGGACTGACCGACCGGGAAGAGGCAGCCGGGCAGGTCGAGTCGCAGCAGCAACTAGATGAAGAGCAGCCCGAACTGATTACTACTGACCAACCCACGGAGGCAGGTGACTCCGGCGACGGTGGCGGCTGTCTGATTGCAACTGCCGCATTTGGTTCTGAGATGGCCCCGCAGGTCCAAGCACTGAGGGAGCTGAGGGACAATACGGTCATGGCAACCCAATCGGGACAGGCATTCATGTCCGGTTTTAATACAATATACTATTCGTTCTCGCCGGCCGTTGCCGATCTTGAGCGTGAGCATCCAGAATTCCAAGAGATGGTAAGGGCGCTCATCACTCCGATGCTTGCATCGTTGTCGCTACTGGCCACAGTCGACATCGACTCTGATGCCGAGATGCTTGCATACGGTTCTGCCGTGATACTGATGAATATTGGAATGTATGTTGCGGCGCCCGTGGCCGCGTTCGTCCTTGCCGGCAGGACGCTGTACGCTAGGCGCAGCCGTCTGTAGACCTGGTGAGTGTGGACCGTAGTAAACGGGACAGACATTCGCTCCTACAGACCAATATTGGAACATAAAACGGGTTTTCTGGTTGCCAGTCTTTATCATTACCACTGCGTCAGGCAGCTATTACCACAAATCATCCACTTCGTCAAGATCTCTGTGTTCCCTATCGGTATCCTGCTTGGCTAGTCTGAGCCTAGATATGTCCCTGTCATAGAAGAGATCTATACTCCAGTCAAGCAACACCCTGAGCCTCTTCTCGGCTGACGGTATCTTGAAGAGGTATATCCCTCTCCATACAAACCATGCCCAGAATCCCGAGATGTTCATGCCGAAGATGGACGCGATCCCGGTCCTCTTGCCTATTATGGCCATCTGTCCCCTCTGTTTGTAGACAAATTTCTGCATCTTCCTGTTTCTGATAAGTGAGATGAGGTTATTTGCAGCCACCTTGGCCTGCGCCTCTGCAACTTGGGCAGTGGGGGGAACGGGAATCTTCGTATCGGGATCGACTGAGAAGGCACAGTCCCCCACCGCAAAGACTCCGGGGAATTCAGGTACTTGCATGTATTCGTTTACCACGACCTTTCCTTTTTCGGTCTTTAACATGGCCCTCTTGATCGTATTTACAGGAGTCACGCCGGCAGTCCAGATTAGGGTTCTTGACATGATTACGTCCGTTTTTTTGTTGTTGCCACTGCTACTACCACTGCTACTACCAACGGCCGCCACACTCTTTATCTTCACCTCATTCCCGTCAAAACTCTGCACTGCAGTCAGTAACCTAAACTCCACCCCTCTGTCCTCCATCTTTCTCACTGCAAACTCTGCCAGCTTCTGATCAAATCCTGGGAGTATGGATGACTGCGCCTCCAACACCACCACCCGTATATCTTCCCTCTGGATGGTGTGATAATGTTTTCTGGCATCTAGTAGTAGATCCATAAGCTCGCCGGCAGTCTCCACTCCGGCAAAGCCGCCCCCCACAACTACAAAATTCAGCAGGCTCCTGCGCCGTATCGGGTCCGTCTCGTTCTCGGACTGTTCTAGCATGTCGATTACACGGTTTCGCAGCGCAACTGCGTCGCCAAGGGTCTTCATGGTGTATGCGTTGCTCTCCACATCTGTCATTCCAAAGAAGTTACTCTCGCTTCCAAGCGCAACCACCAGAAAATCATAGTGAATGGAGACGCCCCTTCTGTCCCTTGTACCCCACAGCCCCACCGTCTTTCCATACGGATCTATTCCCCTGACCCTTCCCTCATAGAACTTGATTTTTTCACAGACGGCGCGTATGGGCGTAACTATGTGCCTAGTCTCTAGCATGCCGGATACGACTTGGGGCAGCATGGGCGTAAACAAAAGAAAGTTGTCCTCACTCACCATAATGATCTCCGTATTATGATCGTCTCCAAACTCTACCTCCAGTCGTCTTGCGCACTCCACCCCTGAAAAGCCGCCACCGGCTATCACGATCCTTCTTTTGCCCCTCATCAGACAACAATCTAGGCTGTTTGATAATATATGCTGTGGGAGGAGGAGGGTGCTGGTACCTAGCGAGCCGGAAAGTATCTGCATGGTTACACGTGCGTTATGCTAGAGCGCAGTACATCATACGCGCGTGCAGCATCCTTCTCCCTCACAATCACAATCACATCACTCTGTCCAAAGTAGACATTGACCATCTCTATTCTTGCGGTGTGTAGAACCTTTGCCACATGGGAGACTACGTCAGAAGACTGGTATGCTGCATCTGGGATCACAATCCTGATCTTGGCCAGTCCGGTACTGAAGATCTCACTACTTCCGCCGCGCATGTCGTTGAATATCTCCCTGACGCTCTTCATGTCTTCGGCAAAGAGTCGAAACGAGTTGGAGTGTCTGAACAGGTCATAGTCGCTGCCCATTCTGGCAAACCGGTTTAGCATCTCTGTAGGCCCCATCCGGTCAAACTCCTCTGCAGAAAACCTGATGTCCATCATGCCGTCTGTAAGTATCAGTCTGGCGTTCTTCAGAACCGACTCCTCTTCCACATCCCTCTTATCCTCAAAACTGTCTGCATACCTCTTGATGGCGACTACAACCGTGTTCAGGTTGACTGGACTTCCTAGCATCTGTTCAACCGCCGGCCGGATCTTGACTGCAAGCGCGGTGTAGTTTATCAGATCCATTCTTATACAGTCATATATTGAACGGTTTCCTGTGACTATCTCCCTTACCGCATCGGGTACGGATGTTCCTGTAGTTCTCATACAGTGTTGTGATATGTAACTAATAATAATCTTTTGTAATATAAAAAGTAAATAAAAAATAAACTTATATAATGTCATACACATAACATAAACAGGTGAATATGACATGTTCTTTGAGAACGAGACAGACAAAATTCTGAAGAAACTGTTCTCCGATCCATTCTTTGGATTTGAGAATTCGCTTGGGACTGCGTGCGGGTCTTCCCGTTGCG
>RKRU01000096.1 GCA_007571225.1 Nitrosopumilaceae archaeon
AACAGCCAGTACCTAACAGCCAGTACCTAACAGCCAGTACCTATTCTCCACTCTCATTTGGCATGACTGCAGCCTGATTGCGCGATATCATACGGCCCTGGAGATCGACTGACTTTGATAAAGTATGGAGCCTGACATCACTAGGTGCGACTTGGCATCGTGTGGGGACAACCATGCGATACGAAACGTTACACGCACCTCATCTTTCTCCAAGTGATAAAATGAAAGGAAAAAGGGGATTTGTGGGTCAGATTACCTGCCAGGGCCGTGTTGCAAACGTAATCACATATCCTACTCCAATTATAATCGACTGGTATGCGATATTGGTGTATGGAATAGGCTTGAGTATGTGTTCGCCTTCTACAACGACTGTTTGGCCAGGACCAAGTCCAGGACCTACCTGAGCTACGTTGAGCTGTGTGTGTACGTGATACACGCCTGGCTCTAGTGCCTTGGCCTGCATCTCATAGTCCATCTGGCTGTTTCCCTTTAGGTCAAAGACGTTGCCTGGGGGATCCCTGGCTTGCATCTCCCATCTGTTGCCGGCGTTTGTGGATTCGGAGAAGATGGATAACCATCCTCTGAGATCCCTCTCCACGAGACTTACTAATGTTCCAGTGAGAATAAGGGTTTCACCAGTATTCAGTGACTGCCTGTTAAAGGTCTCACCTTCAATTCTCACGAACCGGCTTTGGAGTTGCGCTTGGACACCGTGTGCCTCTGCGCTTGGAAGTACGGCCTCAACCCAGTTGAAGCCCAGCGTTCCCAGCGCAAGTACTGCGGCCAGTCCTAACACAAAAATCTTCTTTTCGAACATGGTATCCCTTACTACAGTGGTAGTATATACCGTTATATGTTTTACCTTTGTCTTGTGTCTTGGCAGGTACAAAACGCCTCACTGATTAACATCAATGTTTAACAATAAAGTTGACGTACACAATGATAAATTTTTTTGAATGTACACCTGTAATATTTCAAATAATTCTAGTACAGCAGACATAATCATGTGAATAATACCTGAAAAAAACGTTTTTTAAAATCCGTAGTTCATATACCTAATCCACGTGACCTCCGGTATGGCACAAATGCCCGCATTAATCCCAAAGGAGGTCGAGATCCAGAGGCTCAAGAAGATCTGGCTGATCGTCATTGCAATGGGATCAACTGCAGCATCGGTAGAGGTGGACAACTTTGTTGATGGTTCACTACACCAGACATCGATCAGAGACAGCGCGTTTACACCGGCACACTGGTGGCTGTATTCGCACTTTGTTGCGCTTCCACTAGGATGGGGTGCAGCAGCGATCTACGATAGAAAGGTACCCATACTCAGGGGCCCGAACAACTCGATGAACACCGGTCTGAAGATGACCATACTGGGTTATCTGGCGACTATGTTCACGATCGGAGTCAACGAGATGTGGCACTTTTGGTTCGTTGAGGAGATCTTTGCGGTTCCAAACCACTGGATGTTCAACATGGGCGTCGTAGTAGCGTTCATGGGTGCACTTGCCTACGTGGTCAGGGTTTATGCCCGACTGGTAGAGCTGGGTGCGGAGACTCCAGGAGAGAACCCGTATGTTGCAGAGATGTACAAGATGGCCCTTGAAGGCAAACTGTACAGCAGGTCAATCCCGTAGTGGTGCTAACAAGCACACACTTTTTTTCATTTTATTATGGGTCTGTGCGCATGCAATTGTGTGTATGAAACGACTACTGAAATATCGCTGCAAGCATTGTGTTTTTTTGGCCGTCCCTCTTATTTTTATAAACCGTGATGGTTTAAATTGGAATGTGCCCCCCGTGGGGGTGTGGTGGTAACTCCCCGGCTTGTAAGCGACAACCAGTATGTCATAGACGCTGATCCGTCATCTGGGAGGCTGGCCCCCGTGAGAATCTATGCGGACTCGGCCCTGCTGCAAAAGATGCTTACGGACAGGACCATCAAACAGGCATGCAACGTGGCATCCATTCCGGGTATCGTGAGCCACGGTGTTGTGCTTCCTGACGGACATGAGGGGTATGGTTTTCCGGTGGGTGGTGTTGCCGCGATGGATGCCGAGGAGGGTATGATAAGTCCCGGTGGAGTCGGATACGACATTAACTGCGGGGTCCGCCTTTTACGTACAAACCTTGCAGAAGAGGATGTCCGCCCGCGTATCCGGGATGTAGTCTCGGATCTCTTCAACTCAATTCCTTCTGGAGTGGGTTCAAAGGGCGCAGTCAGGCTCAAGCGCTCCGAGCTTGACGAGGTTATGGTGAATGGTGTAAACTGGGCAGTTGATCACGGATATGGATTTACCGACGATGCCGAAGTGTGCGAGGAGCGCGGCCGCATCGAGGGGGCCGATCCAGGTGCCGTATCTGATAAGGCAAAGAGCCGCGGCGCCCCACAGCTTGGCAGTTTGGGCTCTGGAAACCACTTTTTGGAGATACAGCGGGTAGATGAGATCCATGACTTGGAGGCTGCATCCCGCATGGGAATAGAAGAGGGCTCCATTACTGTACTGATACATTGTGGTTCGCGCGGTTTTGGACACCAAGTGTGTAGCGACTATTTGAGGGTCTCGGAGAGGTCTATGTCCAAGTATGGCATCAGGCTGCCTGACCGGGAGCTTGCATGCGTTCCGAACTCTTCTGAAGAGGGCGACTCGTACCGCAAGGCGATGTTTGCGGCGCTCAACTTTGCATGGAGCAACAGGCAGATGATCACGCACTGGACCCGCAAGTCCTTTGAGCGCGTCTTTGGTATGTCCGAGTCGGACTTGGATATGCGGCTGGTGTATGATGTGGCCCACAACATAGCCAAGGTGGAGGAGCACGTCGTGGAGGGTGAGAGGCGGCAGTTGGTGGTACACCGCAAGGGGGCCACTAGGGCGTTTCCAGCACGGCGCGACGAGGTTCCATTGAGATATCGCGATCTGGGACAGCCCGTACTAGTGCCTGGATCGATGGGGACTGCAAGCTGGATACTGTTGGGGCAGCCCGGCTCGATGTCGCTGAGCTTTGGCTCCACGGCACACGGCGCGGGCAGGATGATGTCGCGATCAAAGGCCAGGAGGAACTATACAGAGGGGCAGGTGCGGCGGTCACTTGACCAGCGCGGGATCTTCATCAGAGCGCTTACTAGGGATGGGGTGGTCGAGGAGACCCCGCAGGCATACAAGGATGTAGATGCGGTAGTTAATGTATCACACAAGCTTGGTATCGCCACAAAGGTTGCCAGGCTAGTGCCCGTGGGGGTAATGAAGGGATGAGTATGGCAGCAAGTGACGAGGAACTTGAGAGGCTAAAGGCCAGGAGGCTAGCAGAGATGCAGCGGAACATACAGGCCAAGATGCAGAAGGAAAAGTCCGCTGCAGATGCGGCAGAACGCGCCAAATCCGGCCAAGATGCGCCCAAGACGCCTAGAGATGTCGTGGTGGCCTCGCTGGGGTTCAGGGGCCTTGAGGTGCTTGAGGGTGCAGAAGCCCAGTATCCAAACGAGGCGCGCATTGTGATTGGCAAGCTTGCCGAGCTGATCCGCTCAGGCGGGCTTGCAGAGACTATAGATGGAGGACAGCTGCTGGCACTCTTCCGCATGATAGGAATGCCGGTAAGGATCGCAACTACAATAAAGATAGAGGAGGACGGCAAGTTCGTGTCTCTCTCTGATCGATTCAAGAGCGGGCACTAATGTCTGGCAGTTACTCATAATTGCACCACCATGAAATTACATCTGCTGGACTAGGGATCAGAAGCGGGTACATGCCCAGAATATTCTCATTGGTACAAAGATGCATGCTACAGTATAGGTGTGTAGTATAGGTGTGTAGTATGAGAGCAGTTAGACCCTTCTTCCGCGCTTGCCGCCCTTCTTTCTTGTGGTGTCATGCGGGATCGGTGTGACGTCGTCTATCCTGCCTATCTTGAATCCGCCTCTTGCCAGCGCCCTGATCGCAGCCTGTGCTCCTGGGCCCGGTACCCTTGAGCCCACGCCGCCTACGGCACGCACCCTTATGTGAAATCCTATAAATCCCTTGGCCCTTGCGGATTCTACTACGGCGCTTGCTGCCTTCATTGCGGCAAACGGGGACGATTCGTATCTGTCTGCATTGACGTGTATGCCACCTGAGCTGATCGAGACGGTCTCGCCTCCTGTGAGGTCGGTCATGTGGATTATGGTGTTGTTGTAGCTGCTGAATATGTGGGCAATGCCCCATTTTTCCAGCTCCTCTTCCTTCTTTATGTTCTGGGCCTTGGCAGACTCGGTGTCGGGGGTAGTGGACTGCGCCTTGCTGTCTGTAGACATTCTTATCTCTGCCAGCTGTGCCTGAGTCTCACTAACGCTGATGGTCCTAGTATTATCTCCTGTCTCCTGTAGCTCCTCTGTCGTCTGTGCATCGTCTGTACTCTGCGACTCTGCATCTGTACCCTGTGACTCTATATCCGTACTAGGCACCTCTGCATCTGTACTCTGCAGTTTAGCATCTGCAGATTCGGCCGCGTTGATGTCCTCTGTCTCCTGCAGTTCCTCTACTGTTTTGTCCTGTCGTTCGTCGCTTGCCTCTGACAACGATTAATCCGCTCAAAAGGGTTTAAAAAACACTGCGCAAGCAGATGCCACACACGATAGAACCACACCTGTACAGACTGTACCGTTTGACGATCTTGTGTGTGTTGTACGACCACCACCACACCCCGATCGCAAAAATCAAGAACGATGCATGCCCGAATGTTTGTGTCATGCACCACTGTGTCCACTTGCTGCGCATGGCCGCTTTCTGCAGGCGTCACCATGATGTACCCTCCATAATACTACTCCTGCAAGGGGCAGTAGTATGGCCCTGTAGGTCATATGGATCAGTATCGCGCCTTCCATAACGGCCATGACGCTTGCAAGGGGCAGTAGTATGGCCCGGCAGGTCGTGTCTGCCCAAGTGATCGTCTGCAGGGGTGGTTCTGATTTAGTTTGATCGTGTAAAACCGACTGCTCAGTCTGTACAATCCAGATTCACATATATACACCGTACCGTATGGTACATTCAGGTTACGTCATGCCAAAAGAAGGTTTCAAGTCTATAACGATCTCTGACTATAACTATGAGCGATTCAAGGAGGCGTTTCAGACCAACAAGCAGGCGCTTGCCAGAAAGGGGATCAACAGCTTTTCTGGCTATGTGACATACATGCTTGAGGAGGCAGTAGAGCGCGACAGGACGTTTGCGCGCTGTGCCCCTAAACTAGAAGCCCTATTTGTAGAGGAGGACCGCATAGTACTCCAGGACAACATACACAACCGCATAGCGGAGGTAGTCTTGCAGCAGGGCGAGGTATTCTGCCTCTTTTGTGAATCAAAGGACTGCGTGCACGTAGGGTATGTGTTTTCAATCCCAGAAGTGTACAGGACCCTCGACAATAAGGGAATAAACAAACCGGATCTGCCTTGAGTGGAGGAGGTGGGATTTGAACCCACGAACTCCTGAGAGACAGGATCACCCATTTTTTGATCTTAAGTCCTGCATATCCAAAAGCGCAAGAAGCGCTTGCTTTGGCCAGGCTTGATTACTCCTCCCCTGCGTCAGTATGACACCAATCTACGATTTAATGGTTTGTGACGCCCGGGCGTTGTCTAATTGTCCTCTTTTTCCCACTAGACACGACTGAAAAACCCGTGTTGCACTACCAGAGAGGCCTTTTTTCCAGTTATATTTTGTGCCCGACAGGGCAGGTAAGGTCGTACCTTTAGCGGCAAGAGATCTGGATAACGCCCCAAACATCTATACCAAGATTGATCCTGCTTGCTGCCAACTGGGGATTCAGATGCCAGCTATTCCAAGGTAACTGTTTACGCTGGATGTAAACAGTTACCTGTAGAGCGCTTCATACAGTGGTACAAAACGAACGGCCACATCGGTCACTTGACTTTGAGAATCTAGAGATGTCTGCAAAGGCCTTTGTGCTCAAGATGGCTCCAGACCGGGAAACCCTAGAGAAGGAAGAAGAATCTGAAAACTGAAACAAACATAACAGGGGGGCTAAACAAGAGTGATGATGATGTCAAAACGGAGGGGTATACTCCTTTTCGTCACTCCACACGCAATGAATACGAAGATACTATTATCCGCAACAATACTGTCTGTGTTCCTTGCCGGTACCATGGGTGCCACGTCAGTTGCATTTGCCCAGTACATGGGTAATGTTGTTGACGGGAGCGAGATGGATGTGCGTACCCTTGATAATCCTATAGTACACCCACCCAGAATACAGATTACTGAAGACAATTCGTCAACTGGTTCTGGAATCTCGTACCTTGACATCAATGGTGCTGTAATTGCATCGGTTATCGCAGGTACCGTCTTTGGTGGTATTGCAGGAGCCTTCTTCGTAAGAGGGCGTTCTGGTAAATATGCTGCAATGGGCAGAGGCTAAGCCTCTGGCTTTCTTTTATTCCTCCTTATCCTTCTCCACCGGTCCCGTCTGACCCATACCTCATTTTGCCCGCACAAACAAAGTTTGTTGCATAACCCTGCCTGACATGGATTTGGTTGCTGGCTTAGCCAAGAAATGCTGGGTTGGGGCTGCCCGAAACCTTTATTGATCACTATTGTACAACAAGGTTGGTGAAATACGACAACCAAAAGTATGTGGACCGTGGCAGGAGCCTGATTATAACGTACAGTTCCAACTGGGACAAAGAGTTGAAGAAGGCAAACCACCACAAGAACGGAGCCCCCTTCCAGGTTCTGTCCAGAATACGGGGGCTGGCCAGGGTTCTCACTGGAATGCTGTCCCAACCAGTCTCAGATAATGATTTTGTCAAAGATATGGTTGATCGTGGTTTGATTATGTTGTAGATTGGGATCCGACAGGTGTCATGGATGGTCTAGTTGATTTTATAATGGGATTATTGACTTTGAAATCATGCCTTTTTTGTGTATTTGGTGTTGTTGTGGCTGTGATTAGATTGGATTGGGTGTAAATGGCTGGGATTTGTATGCCCTAGAGAGAATCCTAGTCAGCCCCCGTATTCTGGACAGAACCCGTCTCCAGCAATCTCCATATGCAATCAGGGTATCCGACTTGAATTCTCAAATCCTGGACGACCTTAACAACAGACTCCGCCCGAATGAAGAATTATAAGTATTTATTCACAACGAACCATATGCTTCGATAGCTCAGCCTGGTAGAGCGTTACCTTGGTAAGGTAAAGGTCACGGGTCCGGATCCCGTTCGAAGCTCCATTATAATTCCTAGTAGTTTCTTATGAGCAGCTCCATATGGCCACTCCGCTTGCCGGATACCGAGTTGATCCGGCGGCTTGCCTTGACCCTTTTGATGTTCCACGATTTAGATCCACTATTCCTAAACATATTCTCTATTATCTCAGAGTCGGAATTTGAGATCATGACCTTGCATCCCTTTTCGTCCAGCTGAAAGCACACGTCGGCCAGCCTCTTCTGTTCGTCAAGTGTAAAGCTGCCGTTTGTATAGCTTGTAAAACTGGCAGTCTTGCTTACGGGCATGTATGGGGGATCAAAATATATCAAGTCGTCCTTTTGGGCTTCATCTACCACACACGCAAAGTCGCGGCACGATATTGAGAGCCGCTGGGATTGTAGCAGCCGGCTTACTGCCATTAGGTTCTCCGAATCTGCTATGTTGGGTTTTGTGTATCGTCCTAGCGGCACGTTGAACTTGCCGCTGCTGTTGACTCTGTACAGCCCGTTAAAGCACGTCCTGTTTAGAAATATGAGTCTGGAGACCCTTGTTATGTCGTCGGACTGTACGGGGCCATCGCGCGTCTTGTAATAGTATGACTCTGGATCCTTATAGTACTCTTCTTCATGTACCCTTAGGGCACGGATCAGCTCCGTTACGTTGTCACGTATGGTAATGTATGCTAGTATAAGCTCGGAGTTGCAGTCCGATGCTAGGCAGGCTCGGCTGCCGCCGCCTTGGCCTATCAATATGTGAAACAACAGTGCGCCGCCGCCCAAAAAAGGCTCGATATATCTCTCAAACCTGACTGGCAGGCTGCCGCTCAGCACGGGAATAAGCTGTCGCTTTCCACCTGCCCACTTGACAAATGGTTTGGGGCAGGCTGCCGCCCTCTCTGCTGCAATCTGGCTGTACATAAAACAACTATGCATCTTTGGTATTACAGTGTTGAAAAAAAAATGTTTGACACATTAGCTAAATATGTCACACAAGATTCTTCTCATGCGCACGCTCCAGTACAAAGGTGGATAGAAAATGAAAATAGGGTGGGGGTTTTCTAGTCCCACTTTGACCAAGCAGCCATCCATCGATACGTCCACGTGTTAAGCTTACAGCCCAACGCCGCAAATGTACACGCCAATACAGCACCCGCACCGGCGCCAAGCGCTACTGGACTATTGTAGAACTTGCCTACCTGCGGTTCTATCGGTGTCATATATGGTGGTAATGTTGGTCTTGGATACTTGAATGCCGTCTCCAGCGGGTCCGCCACAGTTAGCAGGTTTACCATGTTGAATAGTGGCAGCGACATTCCAACTAGAACACCGCCGAACAGTATCAGCGAGTGCTTGTTCTTCTTTGTCGCCCAATATACCAGATCCAACAGCATTGCAGACGGCAGCCATACCGGAGTTACTATGAAGTCGTATGGATAGCCAAGTGCAAACCATGCGCCTTTTGCTACCCATGTATACACCGTCATGATTAACGCGTAATACGTTGCTGTGCCTGGAACGCCCGTAAAGGTGAGATAGTACGTAGCACCTACTACAAGCATCAACGTTTGCGATATTGAGAATACCGTGTACGATGTCCAAGCCCAGTCAGTGTAGAAGATGTAGTCTCCTGCATTAATCGTCAGCAGTGTAGAGTTAACCGCAACTACTACTATGAACAAGTAGTGCGTACATCGTCTTAGCCAGACCATTGTTCTTTTGAGTGATTTGTAGGTATATAAAATTTTAGAATCTAACCGGCAGCAAGACGACCGCGTTCCATGAATAAATTAAAAATGAAGAAAAGAAGGTTTCTTCCTTCTTGCCTATCCTTCTACGAATAGTGATATTGCGATTGTACCAGCCGTTACGGCTGCCACGCTTCCTGCTACAATACCGTTGCTGTTCTTGTTGGAGCCCTCTTCCATGACTTTGACACAGAAGATGTAGCCGATCGCCTCGATGATTGTAAGTACGATGAATGCAAAGTGGCCACTCGGGGTCGGATATGCCCACGGATAATAGTAGTACCCTGCAGCCGTCCCACCAAAAGTCGCTAGCCATGCTGCCCAGAATGAGATGGTGATCAGGCCGGTCATATTCTCAACGCGCTTGCCAATCATCCGTTCTACATCGGCGCTAGACGAACCTCCAGCGCCGCCAGAACCGAACCCTTTTGGAAGTGTCATTGAATACCAATTCTTGATAATGCTTTTAAATCTTTCTTAGATTAAAGTATTCATATTGGGGCCGCTCCAGTCGGCGGCGCTGGAT
>RKRU01000093.1 GCA_007571225.1 Nitrosopumilaceae archaeon
ATGGAAGTAATATACTCTGGACTCTTTGCAACCCCTCAGAGGGTGGCCCAGATTGCAGAGGACGAGGATGTGGACGCCATCGCCATGAGTCTGCTCAACGGAGCCCACGACACACTCTTTCCCAGAGTTGTCATGGAGCTGGAGAAGAAGGGAATTGCCGACGTGCTTGTAGTGGGCGGCGGGGTGATCCCCGAGACGGATCACAAGGCCCTCATCGAGTCTGGCGTAGATCACGTGTTTGGTCCAGGAACACCACTTCCCACCATAATCGATCATATCACTGACGGCGTCTCTCGGCTGAAGCGTGACGACATGGATCTGTAACGACATGGATCTGTAACGACATGGATCTGTAACGACATGGATCTGTAACGACATAGCAAACAAAGCATTCACTCCTGCAAGTCAAAAATAAATGTCACAAAATGGGTTTTTTGATCACTTGTTTTCATCCTTCACCATACATACAAGTATTGCCCGCCTCACTGGCGTGCGGGTCCTATATCACTGCCACGACATGACACCGACTCCAACAACGCGCCTAGATTACTGCTGTAACCTACAGTCTCCGGTTTTTTTTACTTGTAATGAGCTCACATCACAGGATACGTCGGTTCAAAATCAGATTAATCAGGCGCGCGCACAAGATCATTCGACAGAGTCGGGCCACATCATCTTGCGCATCTTCTTGCCCACCTGCTCTATCTGGTGCTCGTCATACTTTTTCATGTATGACTCAAACGCATCCCTGCCGTTCTTTTCATATTCGGTTATCCATTCACGATTGAATCTTCCATCCTGAATCATCTTGAGGACCTCGGCCATACGCGCCTTGGTATTGTCGTCCATCACCATTGGACCGCGCGTAAGTCCCCCGTATCTAGCAGTCTCACTCACGCGCCTCCACATGCCGTTTATTCCATACCTCTGGATCATGTCTACTATGAGCTTTAATTCATGCAGAACCTCAAAGTATGCAATCTCGGGCTGATAGCCTGCATCCACAAGCGTTTCAAACGCGTTGGTTACCATCGATGCGGCTCCCCCGCACAGGTCCGCCTGCTCGCCAAACCAGTCAGTCTCCACCTCCTCCTTAAAGGTGGTCTTTATCAGGCCCGCCCTTGCGCTTCCTATCGCTTTTGCCACCCCGAGTGTCCGGTCCCATGCAGTACCGGTATAGTCCTGCTCCACTGCTACGATGGACGGAGTGCCAAATCCCTCAAGATACGTCTCACGTACCTTGGAGCCCGGACCCTTTGGCGCAACCATTATGAGATCTACATCAGACGGCGCCTCTATCCACTTCCAGTGTATGGCGGCCGCATGCGAGAATGACAGCGCCTTGCCTGCAGACATGTTGGGGCCTATCTCAGATGCATACGTAGTGGCCTGTACCATGTCTGGAACCAGTATGTGTACGATGTCTGCCTGCCGTGTTGCCTCCGCTACAGTAAACACGCGGTGCCCGGCAGACTCGGCCCTGTCCCAGCTTGAGCCGCCTTTTCTCAGTCCGACTATCACATCCAATCCAGAATCCTTCATGTTGTTGGCCTGTGCTTCGCCCTGTATGCCGTATCCGAGTACGGCAACGGTTTGATCCCGTATTGGGTCCAGACTGATCTCATCATCCTTCCATGTCCTGGCCATATGTGGCGTCAAAATACATCAAATATTAACCATAAGAAGCCGCCGCGCGCCTGCACACCTAGATTCCCCATCTGCCCATGCCTCTCCCTTCTCCTGCCAGTCTATCTCCTGCCAAACCACATCGGCATCCGGTTATGCTCGCTTTCTTCCCGCCCGTCATCACGTTCTGGCCGCACGTACCTAGAGAATAACAGGTTAGGTCAATCCGAGTAAATGCTTGTGCTAGGCGTAAACAGTTTGCCAAATTTGTACATAGACTCGATGTTTCGCTATTGGAGGACAGTAATTACCCATTTGGTGGCCGCCCATGCCTTAACTTACATTTTACCTGAAGCGCGCAACTTTCAGTTCGGCTCGCTGCGGAAAATATGCTTGCATCTGCGGCATTTCAGTACGATAGGTGGCGATGGATCTTCATCGGGATACCAGTCGCGCACTACCCTGAACTTCTTTCCGTTGCACTTGGGACATATAGGACATGCGCGTACAGGACCAGTCAATGTTCAACAGGCCTCGTATCAGATTTCATGATCGTGACAAGCCTAGACTCGGCATTTATGCGTTTAAGAATTCTGTGTGTGGCATCCGGTACGAGGCTGCTCCATTCCGTGCTGCCGGCTGCGATCATCTTTCTTATTGCAGTTGCGTTGTATACACCACGATCCAGAAAAACGGGCCGTATCACCTGCGTGCCGGCATCTCCAAGCAACATGTGGACATAATCATTTCCGCTGTACACGCGATCAAAGGCGGGCAGGACAGCACGTAGATAGCTGCCCCAGGTGGCAATGTTGAACTGGTTATCAATTGCAGAGACATAACAGACTGACATGTCTGCTCCAGACTCTGCAAGGGAGTCGTGTATCATCTCAACTCTCTCCCCTGCTGTAAACGGGTCCTTCTCTATATAGTTAAACTGGGCACTGGTAACTGCAACCACCAGTTCATCACACTCGGAGAGTATCTGCTCTGCCAGCGACAGGTGTCCTAGGTGGAAGGGCTGAAATCTACCCATCATAAGCCCGCGCATGCATGCAGTTGTATGGCGTGTATTATACAACTTGTCACGGGACAATCACAG
>RKRU01000211.1 GCA_007571225.1 Nitrosopumilaceae archaeon
ATGGCCCACTATGTCAAGGTGCTCCCGGGAAAGACGTTCCGGCTTCATCCTTCTGTGTGCCCACCGTACAATGCGGACTTTGATGGGGACGAGATGAACCTACACGTCCCACAGAGCGAGGAGGCAAGGGCAGAAGCCATACTATTGATGCGCGTGCAAGACCAGCTCATATCTCCTAGGTATGGCGGCCCCATTATCGGCGCGCTCCGGGACTTTGTGACGGGGGCGTACCTGCTTACAAAGGACGGCACGACGCTTGTGCCAGAGGAGTTCTCAAATCTGGCTATGCTTGGTGGCTATGCAGGCGTACTGCCTGAACCTGCCACCACGGACGGACGTGGAAGGCCCGTATATACGGGAAAGCAGCTCTTTTCGCTGTTTCTGCCTGCAGACTTTAACTATGTGATGACATCAAAGTGGTCCAAGGGGACCAAGGGTCAGCGAAACGACGTCGTCATAAAGAACGGCGAGCTCCTCAGTGGCGTGATCGACAAGACCTCGATAGGCGCAGAGGAGCCTGAGAGCGTACTACACCGCATAGCAAAAGACTATGGCAACACCGAGGGAAAGAAGTTCCTCAACTCTATTCTCATTATGGTAAAGCAGTTTATTACGCACTATGGGTTCAGCTACGGCTTTGGAGATCTGGAGGTGCCTGAGAGGGACAAGCAGGGTATACTTGATGACATATCTGATACGTATGATGTGGTAGCCGACCTGATACGCCAGCACAAGGAGGGGACGCTGAAGATTACCAGGGGGATGAGGCCCGAAGAGGCGCTAGAGGCGTACATTGTAAATGAGCTTGGAAAGGCAAGGGACAGGGCGGGCTCTGCTGCAAACGACTCGCTTGATCCATCAAATGCCGGCAAGATAATGGCAACTACGGGCGCGCGCGGCTCTTCGTTGAACGTGGGGCAGATGGCAGGCGCCCTAGGACAGCAGTCAAGGCGCGGCAACCGCATAAACGACGGGTACAGCAACAGGGCCTTGCCGCACTTTAAGCAGCGCGACAACAATCCAGACGCACATGGTTTTGTAAAGTCAAATTACCGAGAGGGCCTCTCGGCGCTAGAGTTCTTCTTCCATGCAATGGGAGGGCGCGAGGGTTTGGTCGACACGGCAGTCAGGACGCAGCAGAGCGGATACATGCAGCGACGCCTGATAAACGCGCTAGAGCACATACGGCTCGAGTACGACGGCACGGTGCGCGATCCGCACGGACATATAATCCAGTTCCTGTATGGGGAGGACGGTATCGATGTGGCAAAGAGCGACCACGGGGAGGCTTTTAATGCAAGCAGGCTTACCGAGTCACAGACCATAGTAGATACGGGCAGAAAGGCCACTAGAGAGGAGCTTGACCTGCTGATAGGCAAGTATACTGCGACTTTTAATCCTAGGCTTGCCTCGCTTGTATCTGATGCACTGTACAGTTCTGGACTGAGCCCTGAGGGCGCAGAGGCCGTATGCAAGAAGGGACTCTCCCTGTACAACAAGGCAAAGGTGGAGCCAGGGCAGGCCGTGGGCATAATTACGGCCCAGTCAATAGGCGAGCCCGGTACGCAGATGACCCTCAGGACGTTTCACTTTGCGGGAATCAAGGAGCGCAACGTCACGCTAGGCCTTCCGCGGCTCATCGAACTAGTAGATGCCCGCAAAAAGCCGGTCACCCCCACGATGGACATATATCTTGACGCCAAAAACAAGACCTCGCGCGACCGTGCCATCGAGATTGCAAAGCAGGTGCTACAGACAAAGGTGAGCTCTGTACTTGAATATCAGGAGACTGACTATGCCACGCAGATCAGGCTGGTGTTGAGTCTAAAGAAGATGGCCGACCGCGGATGCAGCGTGGGTGATGTGGAGGCGGTGCTTGCATCCAACAAAAAGTTCAAGATGACTACCTCAGACAACACGATTGACCTGACATTACTTGACGAGGAGATGGATACTGCGGCTGTAATCGCGCTCCGAAATAAGGTGCTCAACACAACTGTACGGGGCGTGCCTGACATTGAGCGCGTTACACTAGTACAAAAGGACGGAGAGTGGGTCATCCAGACGACTGGTTCTAACATTGCACGTATACTGGAGGTGGAAGGCGTGGATAAGCGCCTGATACATACCAACAACGTCTTCGACATTGCCAACACGCTGGGAATTGAGGCCGCCCGAAACGCGCTTATCAATGAGTTAACTAGTACACTTGAGGACCAGGGACTAGAGGTGGACAACAGGTACATCATGCTGGTATCGGACCTCATGTGCTCGCGCGGATATATGCAACAGATAGGAAGGCACGGCGTGGCCGGCACAAAGGACAGTGTGCTTGCTCGTGCCGCATTTGAGATTACAGTTCCTACGATAGCCCATGCCGCACTGGGAGGCGAGATAGAGCAGCTAAAGGGGATAACTGAGAACGTTATTGTGGGCAGCAACATTCCGATCGGGAGTGGAACAGTCGATCTTTACATGAAGGTAAGCAAGAGGGTGTGATGTGGTGGCAATGGTAATTGTAATGATGATGACGATGCCGACGATGACGACTATGACAATGACGACGAAGATGGCTACGACGACGATGATGACAGATACAACGATGATGACGATGATGACAGATACAACGATGACGATGATAACAATGGCGGCAGCAGCAGAGCCTACAACCACAACTGTATCTACAACTGCAACAACCACAACTGCAACAACTACGGCAGCAGCA
>RKRU01000045.1 GCA_007571225.1 Nitrosopumilaceae archaeon
GGCCCCAACGGGGCGCTGATCATGGCAAGCGACCTGATAGCCACAAAGATAGGCGAGATGCAGGCAGAAGCCGACGCCATCAATCCAGACTATCTCATAATAGACACTCCCGGGCAGGTAGAGTTGTTTGCATACCGTACCAGCGGCAAATACGTAGTCGACAACATAATATCTGAGGAAAAAATGTCCATCTTTCTTTACGACGGGGCCTTGACCAACACGCCGGTCAACTTTGTCTCAGTCGCACTGCTCGCCACATCGATAAGACTGAGGCTCGGGTTGCCGACTGTCAACGCGCTTACAAAGACGGACATTCTCGGAGCCGGAATGCAGGAGATACTCAGGTGGTCCACTAGCTTGGGCGCGTTAGAGAACGCCATAGCCGCAAGTGCCGACGGCGAGACGTACGCGCTTACCACCAACATACTACGTGGCCTAAATGTGGGCGGATTTGCCCAAGGCCTGATCCCAATCTCCAACATTACAGGGGACGGCTTGGTGAGTCTGGAAGGGGCGCTCAGCAGGATCCTCAATAGGGGAGAAGAGGTGGAGGACTGATATCCCGCACTGCCAGAAGCGCTAGGGCCCGCGCATACTCTAGTTCTGCCAATCTAGGCCCCGGATTTGACATCTTTGGACTTGCACTAGATGCATTCTACGACGAGGTAACCGTATCGGTTGCAGAAGGCAACACTGACTCCAAGTCCATAACCATAACCCAGAACCATGAGGGGGGCGGGGAGACGGCAAACAGAGTTCCTACAGACCCCAGAGAGAACACCGCCGGGATGGTCGCAATAACCACGCTGGAAAGGCACAACATAACAGACGACATAAACATCGAGATAAGAAAGGGCGTGCCGCCCGGGTTTGGGCTGGGCAGCAGCGCGGCATCTGCCGCTGCAGCCGCAATCGCATGTGACGAGCTGTACGGCTTGGGCCAGACAAGAGACGAGTTGGTGGCCGCGGCCGGACAGGGGGAGAGGGCGAGCGCCGGTTCTGTACATTACGACAACGTGGCGGCCTCCATACTTGGCGGGTTTGTGATAGTCAGGCCGGAGCCGCTTACCGCAGTCTCGTTTGAACCCAGTGCGGACATACGGTGCTGCGTGGCAATTCCCAGAATCGACGTGCCGGGAAAGAAGACTGCAGTGTCAAGGAACATCCTGCCCAAGGAGATTACCCTCAAGGACCATGTGAGTAATCTTGCGGGGGCGACGCTTTTGGCAACGGCACTTGCAACGGGCAACACAGGGCGGCTTGGTGGCCTAGCGACTGACATTATAGCAGAACCGGCAAGAAAGCACATGATACCAGGTTTTGACGAGGTCAAAGGCCGCGCCATAAAGGCAGGCGCCAAAGAAGTCATGATCAGCGGGGCCGGACCCTCAGTCATAGCCATAACGGACGCGCCTCAGGATGCCTGCATGGACATCGCAAGGGCCATGGAGGAGGGGTTTGCCACAGTCCAGACAAGATGCAGGGTAGTCGTCTGCAAGCCTGCGGGGGGCGCAGAGGTGCTAGAGGCGCGGGCATGACGGCAGTGGTGGCGGCTTCCAAGAAAGACGGCGATAAGAGGACTGCCGTCGTAGTCGTATTGAGTGGCGGGATCGATTCTGCATGCGTGGCGGCAATACACAGCCGCAATTACGACGAGACTTACGGCATCACCTTCTCATACGGCCAGAGGGCAGACAGAGAGGTTACAGCAGCCAAAAAGTTTGCAGAGGTGCTGGGCCTCAAACAGCATAAAACAGTAGACATTGGTTTTATGAGGGAGTTGTACGGCGACACAAACGTCCTGACAAGCACCGAAAGGGGACTTCCGGGATCGTTTGACTACTCCATTGTGGTCCCCATAAGAAACGCAGTATTCCTGTCGATTGCGACTGCCTGGGCCTTCTCCATCAACGCATCACGAGTTGCATACGGGGCCCACTCAGGCGACACCTCGTATCCAGACTGCCGGCCGTCGTTTGCCAAAAAGATCGAGGATGCGCTCAACGAGGGCGAGATCGACGGCATCACGTCTGGACTGCGCAGGAGGGTGGAGATCTGGTCCCCCTACAATACGGGGATGTCAAAAGAGGAACTGATTATAGACGGGATGCGCATCCTAGGCGACCGTATATTTGATGCATGGAGCTGTTATGCATCGGGGGCTCGCCAGTGCGGCAAGTGCGAATCGTGTGTGAACAGGAGGCGCTCCTTTAAGAATGCGGGCATAGCGGACAAGACTGCATACTTGGCATAGCGTGACTGTAGACTATGCCCGGCCCGTTTTCCGGCAACATGTAAACGTCACGGCGCCGTTCACATTAGTAACTGTTTCGCAGTATCTTCTTTTTGAGTACAAAGCCTCGTATGCCTATGTACCAACCCAGAAATATCAGCCCCACTATTCCCATGAAGAGATAGTTCTGCGCTTCGGGGTCCAGCTCAAATGAATCGGTGATCTCCCGTGATACCAGCATGGATGTAGCCAGCACTATACCAAACTCAATTGCATACCATGTCCAGCCGGGCCACGACTCCTTTGGTATATGTGCATTTGGATTGGTCTTCACAGTCAAAGGTTATGGTCCTGATTATTTAATCATTATCACTTAGGGTTCTATGCAGAATACGGGGGCTGGCTAGGGTTCTCTCTAGGGCATACAAATCCCAGCCATTTGCACCCAATCCAATCTAATCACAGCCACAACCACACCAAATACA
>RKRU01000020.1 GCA_007571225.1 Nitrosopumilaceae archaeon
CCCCCTACCTCTCCCCTTCCTCCCATACCATTTAGGCCAAGCGCAACCTACTAGACATTACGTATACTGGCTGTTTTTTCAAAAACGAATGCGGCCGTACTGGCAGGGTCTGATTGGGCGGTGTAGTGAATCCGTGCGATTCACGGGGTCGTACACTGACTGCATGCCGTACAAATCGCGCGCCTCCAGAAAATTTGATGTTTGTACATAAAATTTAGCTAAATTGTTGAATTTAATTTAGTTCTACATTCTTAAGGTTGTTCGAATACGTAACTGCATGAGTGAAGTACAACGTGTCGCACTAGATGGATTGAGTAGAGAGGAACTGATTGAACTAGTTGCCGCAGAGTACAAGATTATTACGGCGTACGAGGAGATAGTTGCCGAAAAGGACAGGCAGTTTGACGAGATGTGCGAGTTAGTGGACGAGTCGGTAAGGATAGTGGAAAGGGCAGAAAGAGTGGTGGAAAAGAATACCGTGCTGATGGAAAAGAAGGACAGGAGAATCCGGGCGGCCAAAAACAGGATTTCGCGCCTCAAAAAATCCGTTGCCGCAAGGGACGGGAAGCTTGAGCGCGAGGACGCGGCGCGGCGGCACGTAAAAAAGCGCGGCGCCGATCCCATAAGGGACGACATGCCAACTTGTAAGACCCCCAAATTTACAATATTCGTCGATCAAGAGTTTCAGGGCCTGAAGAAGGCCTTGCCGGGCGCGGATGTCCGGGTGCTACACAAGAAGCCGAAAGGTGGCAACCTCACCCCCGAACAGAAAGAAGAGAACAAAATACAGAGCTCGCAGCAGATACCAATCGAGCAAGGATATGCAGGAATAAAGCGCCACGCCAGATTCAGGGGCCCGTACAACGGGACCGCCGACGAACTAGATGCCGAGTTAAGTATTGCAGCAACCATGCATAACTGGAACATACTGTGGGACGACAAGCTCAAGAAGGTCGTGCTCGACGACACACGCGCCGCAAAAACCCCAAAGACTTGACTTACGGCTACCCCGGGAGCCGTGCCACAAGAACATTATTTGTATTGCCGCCCGGATACTAAAACCCGAGTAGTGCAAAACCCGACCCTCTTAGGTGCAGCCGGCCGCTGCTCCGTGTCCTGCTCATGTTCGCCACGGAATCCGAACGGATCACACCCACACGGCCACACTAGTTTTTGAAAAAACAATCAACATGTATAATGTCTACTGTACTTGGGCTCACTTATTAGGGCGCAAGGGACCCAAACATCTCTTAAGCAGACAGCATCCCTAAGTTCATAACATACTGCATGATATGCGCGGCATGGACATCATAAAGTACGACCTGTATCGGGGTTCGAATATAGGCGTTTATGCGGCCGCCAACGACCGTGTCCTGCTTCTGCCAAGGGGCTTTGAACCTGCCAAGGCAGAAAGGCTGGAAGGGCATCTCGGCGTCCGGTGCGTCTATGCGTCCGTGGCCAACACGCGCCTGTTAGGCACTCTTCTGATTATGAACAACAACGGGATCCTGCTCCCAAAGACCGCGTTTGAAGACGAATACGAGCACCTCAAAAGGGAGACGGACCTTGTCGTGGGGGTTCTAGACTCGGGGTTTACGGCGCTTGGAAACATCGTATGTGCAAACGATACCGGCGCGGTCGTCTCACCATGGCTCACTAGGGAGGACTGCCGTACGGTATCAGATGTACTCGGAGTGGAGGCCGTACAGGGAAAGGTGGCCGGACTCTACCAGACGGGATCTACCATGGTGGCAAACAACACCGGCGCAATAGCGCACCCCCAGGCAGGCAGGGCCGAGATGGATGTCTTTGCAGATGTGCTTGGCGTACGCGTGGAGCAGGGATCAATAAACAATGGCATACCGTATGTGTCGTCTGGAATCTTGGCAAACAACAATGCAGTCGTGGTTGGATCACTTACCACTGGACCAGAGATCATGACGCTGACTAGGGCGTTTCTCAACTAGCCCGCGTATGCAACAGTATGACTAATGTAGGCCTGACTGCGTGCATCGGTACAGCAAGCTTGTCGCGTACATTTGTGTAGCAGGCTTGTCGCGTGCATCTGTACAGCAAGCCTACCTGCCAGACTGCCTACCAAGTACGTCATTGCATTTGTGACTAGTGTGGAGCAAAGGGGGCGGGCAGACCTACCTGCCAGACTGCCTACCAAGTACGTCCATCGGGCTGTTTCGGAGCTCGTCTAGGGACGCCGCATGCTCCTTCCCAGAATCCATCTGGCGCAGTACTACGTTTCCTGCTGCCAGCTCCTCTGGACCCACTATAATCACCACATCAGCATCTATACGAGCTGCTGCATCGCCCAGCTGCTTTTTGAGGCTCCTACCCACCAGATCAAACTCGGTCCGTATCCCTGCCCTTCTCAGCGACGAGGAGATCGATGCGGCCTCCCGTCTCGTATCCTCAGTAGCATACAGTACAGCCACAGTCCTGTTATGGGGCCCATCGCCTGCAGACAGCAGGTTCTGCTCGCGCATGGCAAGAACAGTCCTCTCCACGCCTCCCGCAACGCCGGCCGCCCCTAGGTCCTCCCTGCCAAACGCCCCCGTCAGTGCATCATACCTGCCACCACCTGCAAGGGATCCCCCAGACGAGTCCTCGACAAACGCCTCAAACACCATCCCAGAATAATAATCAAGTCCGCGCACGATTCCAAGGTTCACCCTCGCGTTTGGGACGCCACGGCGCTCAAGTGAGTCAAATAATGAGACCATATAATCCCACGAGTCCAAATCCGACACATCGGTTGCATCCTCCACATGTGCGATACTGCCCCGGATGCCTGCAAACTCCAGTATAGATTCAAGTTTTTCAGACGGATATCTCCAGAACTCGTTTAGTATCACCTGCCTTGGTTTTTTGGCCGTCTTGTCTATGGCGCGCAGTATGTCAGCCGTACGGCCGTCAACATTACCATTACCATTACCATTACCATTATAATTATCATTATCTACACCCCCGGCGCCAAACACATCTTCAATTTTGGACTCCACCAGTCGCCTGTGGCATACATCTATAGTGACGTTTTGCAGGCCAAGCGACTCGAATAACACCGATGTCATCTCGATTATCTCAGCATCGGTCTCAACTGTGGGCCTGCCAAACACCTCAACATCCCACTGATGGAAGTACCTGTACCGGCCCTTCTGCGGCTCGTCGTACCGGAAGACGCCGCCAAAGCTCGACACCTTGGACGGGAGCCTCTGTGACCTCTGGGATACGGCCCTGCGGGCAAGTCCCATGGTAAAGTCAAACCTGAGCGCCACCTGCCTGTTCCCCTTGTCTGTAAAGTGATATATCTCGTCGCGTATAGCAGGTCCCGAACGCGTCTCTAGCGTGGAGAGAAACTCCAGTGGGGACGGATCAACGTACGAATAGCCGTACAGATCGGAGATACGCAGAAACTCGCCGCGCACACGCTCTATTCCCGCAGACTCCCCACCCTCAAGGTCCCTCATTCCGCGCGGCAGTTCCAATGGCCAAAGTCCGCATGGACGGGATTTAGAGATTTCGTACCTAGAGGTGCCACGGGTTTGCGCCGGCAGTTATCTTCTCAGGCAACGATTCGGCATACCGGGCAAGAAACTCGATCTCCTGTTCCCGGTTGCGCAGGTCATCTGGAAGCATTATTGGTATCTCCTCCATAATCGGATAGAACCGGAGGCATTCTGTACAGTATAGCGCCCCCTCCAATACGTTATCTGGGGGCTCTTCACTTGCCGTAACAACAAAGAGTTCTAGGGGATGATGCTTGTCCATAGGGCATGCAAGTATATCGATCATACTTTTTTTCATACTCTCAGATCCAGATAGATTGGCATTCCCTTTTGACTAGATAAAAGTGCCGCTCTGGCTATGGCCGTAACGTTTACCGCCTCGCGCGCCCTCACCAAGTGTTCCCCCCTGCCCTGTATCGCATCAAGAAAGCTTCTTATCTCAAGAAGCAACGGCTCCCCATCCTCTCCTTCTCCTCCCCCCCGGCCTCCCAACGTCTCCTGGCCATCGGCATCCTCCACGGTGACCTTCTGGGTGAGAAAGTTCAGCCTTACTATTGCATCCATAAAGACCGCCTCGGATCTCCTTACGCGTGTCGGGGTGATCCAGTTAGATGAGATGATGGCCACGCGGTCGTCGCTGTATCCTAGCATTATACTTGCAAAATCCTCCTGCCCGTGTAGTTTGCTGGCAGCCCTTGCAAAGACCATGTTGGGTACGTCACCGAAGAGCCAGTTTGCAGTATCAATATCATGTACGGAGGTATCATATATTATGCCCACATCCTTGATGTGCAACGGCATTCGGTTCTCGCGGTGAAATTCTAGCATGAGTAGATCCCCATACCGGTTCTGATCTACCATCTCCTTTACGCGCGCCACTGCCGGATTGAACCTCTCTATGTAGCCGCAGGTAAGAAGAACCTTCTGCCGCTCTGCTAGCCGTACAAGCTCGGCCCCCTCCTGCATGTCATACGTCAGCGGCTTCTCTACAAAGACGTGCTTTCTGAGGTTAAGCAGTTTTGTGGCTATCGCCGCGTGTGTGACCGTCGGGGTCACCACAAATGCCCCGTCGAACTCCTCGGACTCCAGCATCTTATCAACATCTGTGTAGTGGCTTACCATATACTTGGAGCCGAACTCGGCGCTCCTCTTGGGATCAGAGTCGCAGATCGCCGCAAGCACACCCAACTCCGAGAGAATCCTAGCATGGTTCCTGCCCCAGCCTCCTGTACCGATCTGTACTATTTTCATCTAGTACACCGACGTAAGCCAGTGAGCATATTTTGAAACCTTGCCCATCACTAGATCATTGTATTTATCCATTATCGTGCGCGTAATCCTGCCGGGTCCACCGCCACCGCCACCGCCGCTACCGCTCCCTATAGGGTGGGAGTTGATCGATAGTACTGGGACTATCTGGGCCGCAGTACCCGTAAGGAACACCTCGTCGGCAGTCATCAGCTCGCTCTGGCTGATCTCCTTCTCGCTTGGAGGAATTCCAGATTCGGCGGCAATCTCTAGTATCGTATCCCTTGTTATCCCCTCAAGGACAGAAGATGTTAGGTTGGGCGTCAGGAGTCTGCCCTTTCTTACAATAAAGATATTCTCCCCGGGTGCCTCGCTGATGTTTCCCGACGTATTGAGCAAAAGGGCCTCGTCAGCACCCGCATCCTTGGCGCTCCCGGTTGCAATTATAGAGTTGAGATAGTTTCCCCCCATCTTTGCTTGAATCGGGGTAGACATGTCGGAGAATTTGCGCCACGGGGATATTATCGTGGATATTCCGTCCCTGTTGAACATGTCGCCGAATGGAAATGCAAAGATTGCCATTCTAGTATGGGTCTCTGGAGTCACGTGCAGGGCAATGCCATGCTCGCCGACAAAGTAAAAGGGCCGGATGTAGCATGTTGTCTTTATGTTGTTTCTTCGACAGATGCCCGTGACGGCCTCGGCTACTTGCTGGTCGGTATAGTTGAGCGTTATATTATAGAACTGTCCTGATTTTCTAAAGCGCCTTATGTGATCGTCCAACCGGAATACGTTGAGGTCGGTTCCATTCCAATATGCCCTGATCCCCTCAAATACCGTAGTACCATAATGCAGGGCGTGTGTCGTGATGGGTAACATGGCCTCGTCTAGATGGACATATTCGCCATCAAGCCATACATAGTCACACAAGGGAATGGTCATGTTGGAGGGGTTAATGAATCAGTATTAATTTATTTTCAAACACCGTTCGTAAGAGGTTGCTTCCTCTATAAGCACCCAGTAACCATTAGGTCCACATATGCCAAAATGACTGATCCCAAGCAGATTCAACAGATTGTTTATGCAGAACCTAAACGGTGCAGAATGGGTGTGGGAGGGTAACCGATTATTATCGTTCGTAGGTAACTGTTTATGTCCAACGTAAACAATTTGCCAAATTTGTGCCTAGGATCGGTCATTCAGGTGCGGGACATAAACGGTTACGTCCCCTCTCCCCCCCAGACACTGGAGCCGTGCCGTCGGTGAGTATATCAACGCGCAGTCGGCCATTCTCCGGCCGGAGAAAAACCATTCCGTAGCTACTACGTCTTCTCGTCAGTCATTAACAGATCTGGAGCAAACCGATCAACTAGTCCTGCTGTCTGCCGGGATTCGTGATTGGCAGTACTTTCACTCCATTCACGGCAAAAAAGCAGGACAACGCCAGATTGTGAAAAAATACTATATGCCATATTTCGGGCAGGGCCATAATGACATATGCAAAGTGTGTGGTTCCGTTGCTAGTGTTTGTGTTGCTAGTTCCCGGACTGGCGCATACACAGGAACAGCCGCTAGAACGAGATGAGACCGAATCCACCAGCAGCAACAAAGACCCCGAATACGAAGAGAAGAAGCGCTAGATATACGCTCTCCTAGATGCAATCTGGATTCTGAGGGACCGAAACCTCGAATTGCAGGAACTGTCGGCAACCGATGAAGATGCCATGACAGCAGTCGCCCAAAACAATGCGGCCATTGCACACCTAGAGGCGTAGTAAAGGCAGAAGATATTCGTTCAAGATAGAATAAATCAGTGCCTACAATGTGGATTAGAGTACGGATGTTTTTTTCTTTTACTACGCAACTAGATGCGATAGCCCCTCCAGAACCCATAATAGACATTTCAGAAGAAAGCGCGTTGGAAATGAATCGGGCAATGTCCAAGCTTACAGAAAGCGGCCTGCCGCTGTTGGAGATAGCAATCGACCAGTCTACCGGACTGTTAAATGTCGTAATAGACAGTGATTCTGCCATGGACGACACGGAGGATGAGATTAGAAAGATCACGGCGGACATAGGACTAGACATCACATACGGCCTGGACGATGCAAGATTTCATAGTTCTTGCAACCAGTATACAAAGCTCTGCGACCCACTGATAGGCGGTTCTATAGGCGAGGATGAATATTAGGGACTGCCATGCACGGTATCCATCGCAGCGGTGCAAAATACGGGCAGTGGAACTGAAAACGGGATCGTCATACCCGACCACTGCAACCCGGAGTTGCGATATTAACCGTCTCGCCCCCACCGAACTGAAAACGGGATCGTCATACCCGACCACTGCAACCCGGAGACGACATCGTACTACTAGTCAGATAATGACGATGCCTCCAACCTTGTCAGAAACGAGACCAAGGATAAGGGGCGATTTTGCGACTGTGATTTCATCAAGTCAGACTCCTGCTCAATCAACACTTACAGGATATATGACGACAGCAGTGACGTGATGCTGCCCGGTAGATAGCAGCCATTATGTCGATTTGGGAAACTTCATTCCCAGTATGCGTGTGGTCGCATCTTCGGCATCTGCAAACCTTCTGACCGTATCCCACTCCCGCCGGATTATACGCGCAACAGAATCTGGCACACTAGAAGACCACAAACCATCTCCGGTATTCTTTGCTGACTTGCCATCCGCTCTTGCCTCCTTCTTTACCTTCACCTTCTCTTCCTCCTCCTCAGTATTCGGGGTCCCCCCTGCCACCCCATCAGACATTGCAGCCTCGTATATGCGCTCCTTGACTGACGCGGCAGAGAGTGGTTTCCTAGTACCCACCTTGGGCTTCAGCATGTACATCCTGAGCATGTACCCCTCTGTCCTGTCGCCCGTATATGAGAAAAAGTCCCTGTCAACCCCCCTGAGTATACTCCTCCGCAGTGTCCATGACAGCGGTGAAAGAAGGGGCGGCATGTACCTCCAAAATGGGGCATGAAACGTATAATCGTCCGTTATTACAACAGAGTTCCCAAATACGGACTCCAGCATCTCCCGCCGCGTCTCAAAACTAAATGGAAAGCTTCTGCTGTTGATCTCCCTGCCTCCATCACGGAATACCACCGGCACCACCTTTACAGAATCGGCCCTCCCCTGCAGGTCCGATATTATCTCGACATGCGCGTTGGTGACCGGGTTCAGATGGGCCAGGTACAAAGCAGATGTCAGTTGTCCTCCCCTCCTGCTTCAACTATAACCAATTCTGGAAGGATAGTCATCCGTGCAAAACACACAACCGGCCCATGCATAATTCAGTGTTGCCCTTGCCAGCCACCGTACAACTACCCGTAGGATTCGTACTTTACCTCAAAACTTCCGTCCTCGCGCTTGTCATGCTCGGTGACAAAGCCCCGTGGTTTTAAAAAGTCCATCACACCGTCTATGGTACCCTGCCATCCGCAGACGTAAAATATTGTGTTCTTTTTTGTTATCTTCTCGCCTACCAGCTCCTCAAGTGGCGATATTCCGTTCTCACGCTCGCGCAAAAATGTCTCCACTCGTCCCATCTGGCCCGACCACGACCGGTTGAACCACTCCTGCGGCCTGCTGATGGATGCTCTGTATTTGAAGTTCCACTCGTCCCTGCCCCGCTTTATGCTGTCGTTTTCGAGATCCGTAAGCAGGTCCTTGTAGCTCAGCTCGTCCACATAACTAGCGCCATGCAACACCACAATCTCGCGCTTGTCGCCTACAGCATGAAGATGTTGTGCAAAACTTACAAAGGGTGCAAGTCCCGTCCCGCCCCCTATGCAGACTATCCTCCGCGTGTCCGGTTCACCATTGGGCATCACGTCGTTTATGAGTAGGGCCCGTCCCGTGGGCCTCAACCACAGTATAGTGTCCCTCTCCCGAGCATTGAAGAGCTGGGTGGTCAGTCTTCCCGGCAACGGTTTTCTTACCCACCGGATCACAAGCTCGACATAGTCCTTGTTCTCAGGGTGGGATGCAATCGAGTAAGCGCGCCGGACGATCTTGCCGCCCTCGACCGGATTGGGCATACCCAATGTGATGAACTGCCCCGCCTTGTAGTCTGGAACAGGGCCGTCATCAGGAACTATCCTGAAAATGGCCAGATCCTCTTTTAACAACTGAATATAAGTGACCGTCGCCTTGTTGTCTACAACCAATACTTAAACGGTCACCCCTTGCATTAAAAATATTGTGTTAATTTTGCTATTATGTATCATTTCTTTATGGTGTTCTTTCGTTGAACTGTTTACGTCTGGCGTTAAACAATTTGCTAAATTTGTGTCTGGAATTGGTCATTTCAGCGTGGGGGACGTAAAGGGTTACACTAGGTATGACTTCACCTGCCCCGCACAGTACAAAAAGTCCATGGCTCCACGCACACCGCACCCTACAAGAGGTTGCCCTCCTCTACGGCACTAGAGTTCG
>RKRU01000214.1 GCA_007571225.1 Nitrosopumilaceae archaeon
TCCCTCCCCTCCCCCTACCAACCATTAAGATTAGGCGTAAGCAATCCGCCGAATTTGTGCCTAGTATTAGTCATTCAGACGTGAGGAATCCAAACAGCTGTTGGATGCCTACAGAGTGGTGGGGGGGGAGGTAACCTCTAACTACCATTCCTGTGGATCACCTGCAAGAGAATTTGTCATCGCAAACCGCAGGTCTGGACTGTCCGGTGAATCTGCCATACACGGCGCGCAGAGTTGGTCGTAGTGCTCCACAATACGGATGCAAAAATATACGGGACGGGTTGTGATGTGTGGATTCGGCAAGTATGGATTCGGCAAAGGCAGCCCTTACAAAAAGCAGCATCAAATCTATCCATTGTGTAAATTGGGTAGCCGTCGTCGTAGCAGTCGTCGTAGCCATCATCACGCCCAAGATAAAATAGTCAATGATATTGAGACAACAATTTTGTATTCCCCACACATGACTACTGCAAAGGGTGCATGGGGCTGGAGCCAGATGTCAGGATGTTGTTGAAAGACCGCCATCACACATGCAAAAAAATCAGGATCTGCTGGAGTTGGATAGATGACGATTCCTGTGACACATCGCTAAAACCCACAAGACAAATGCATGTAGCCATATTAGCTCCCATCAGCGGCCGGCTCCGATTTGATGGTATACGCGCAAGGAACACGACAAATCTATACAGTCATGTTAGCTCCCATCAGAGCACATACAGTATCCGTACGTGAATAACCTACCGCCTTGGCGGCACTGCAAAGCAGTTGTCTGGGTTTTGGTGATACTCTACTGGAAGCATGGCATCCTTTTGGCGGCCGGTAAGTATTCCCACCACCACATCGTCCTTTTTGATGACCTCTTGCCGGACCAGTTTTCTTATGCCGGCAACTGTCGCGCCCGATGCCATCTCGCAGTCAAAACCGTTTAGCCCCACCACAGACATGCCGTCAAGCATCTCTGAATCCGAGACCATGGTTACCACACCATCAGTAGCCTCTAGGGCCCTGAGTCCCTTCAGGATGTTGGCCGGCCTTCCTATCTGTATGGCAGTCGCTTTTGTACTAGGACGCCGGCCTGCCGCATCCATATCCTTGTAGTACCGCATAACCAGTTCCTCATCGGGCAGTCCACGGTTCCACTGCAACCTTGTTTCCTCAAACTCGCCGTTGTATAGTGCCGACAGCGTGTTGGCACCATCTGAGTTTATCACTGCAATGCGTGGCATCTTTTTGATCCATCCCCATTCATACAGCTCCGTAACGGCCTTGCCGCAGCTTGAGGTATTGCCAAGCGCTCCGCCCGGATACACTATCCAATCCGGTACATCCCAGTTCATGTACTCTAGTGCGCGGAATGGTATGGTCTTTTGTCCCTCGATCCGGAACGGGTTTATCGAGTTTACTGTATAACTTCCGCGCGTCTTTGCATCTACCAACGACTGTCTTAGCGCGTCATCAAAGTTCCCATCAACCTCTATAATCTGCGCCCCAAACTGGTACGCCTGACTCAGCTTGCCCGGGGCTATCTGTCCGGCCGGAATGTACACGTCACACAGCATGCCCTCGTTTGCCGCAAACATGCCGGCAGACGCAGATGTGTTGCCCGTCGACGCGCATACTATCCTTTCTGCCCCCACCATCTTGGCATGCGTGACTGCAGTAGCCATTCCATTGTCCTTAAAGGAGCCGCTGGGGTTGTATCCCTCGGGTTGAAGCCAGAACCCATCACCGTTCACACCTGCAAACTCTGCTGCCTTGGACATATGGTACGGCTTTGACTGGCGGCCCTCAGCACCGTCAAGCGACACTAGAGTGTCAGAACACTCGCGAATGTCTTCTGTATCTATGCCACAAAAGTTGAGCAGCTCCCGAAAGCGCCAGACTCCGCTTTCGTTGAATATGCTCCCCATTGGATTTCGGCGCCGGTAGAAGAGATCCTTGAGTTTGATGCTTGGGCGCTCGGCATATTTGACATCTAGCAGGTGGCCTCTTGTGCACTCTACATTTGCGCTTCTGACATCATATCTCAGGGAGCACTTTGGGTTTATACACTCTAGGTATGCACCCGAACTCATGTCGGGCATATACTGTGTGAATGTTTAAGCATTTGTAATGCGGCGCAAAACAACTTCACGTTGTATCTAGAGCCCCACTCGGCCCCCGCCCCTCTTTCCCAATATTTGAATGACTGAGTCTAGGCACAAATTCAGCAAACCGTTTACGTCAAGGTTCTCTCCAAAATATGACTTGGCAATCTCAGATAATGACTGTGTCAAAATATGGCAGAGCTTGATCTGATTGTGTTGTAGATTAAGAACCGACAAATGCCACAGAGGACATGATTAATTTTATGATGAGATGGCTGGCGTTAAAATCATCTCGTCTTTGTGTGTTTGATGTTGTTGTGACGGTGATCAGGTTGGATTGGGCGTAAAGGGTCGTATTTGTGTCTGGGTTTGCCCGTATACCAAACATGTACACGGATTTACGCTTGTACATTAGGATACAAACTTGCATTTTGAATCTGCGTCTTCCATTTATTGACCTTCAACTATAATTACTGCCTGTCTAGCAGGAGTCGTAATCGCTTAGGTTCGGCGTAACCAATCTGCCTGATTTGTATCCGAGATAAATTATTTGGGTGTGGGGGGCCTAAACAGATACGGACACGACACCGCAAGTCTGTAGTTCTCTGCCGCGCG
>RKRU01000189.1 GCA_007571225.1 Nitrosopumilaceae archaeon
GCCTGCCGCAGATACAACCCACTACCGGCCGTCCCACATGTCCGTGCCCACAGACAAGATCATTTAGTTTACAAAATATATAACCAAGAAATGTAGGTTCAAGTCATGCAGGAAGTCATAAGCAGGCCAAACTCCCGCGAACCCCGGGAAAAATGGGGGGTCCACGAGGAGGCCGACAATTTTGCCAAGACCGTAAGGCTGTACCGCCAAGGCAAGTACGACCAAGACAGTTTTAGGCGCTTTAGACTACAGCACGGCGCATACGGCACCCGCATGACAAGCGACTATGCAATGGTAAGAATCAAGATTCCCGCAGGAGTCATATATCCGCAACAGCTGGAGACCGTGTCACGGCTCTCCGAGCAGTTCTCTATAGGCAGCGCCCACTTTTCCACACGCGAGAGCATCCAGCTGCACTGGGTTGTACTGGAAGATGTCTCAGAGATATTCCGGGGACTGGCATCAGTAGGACTGACCTCGAGGGAGGCCTGCGGCAACACCGTACGAAACGTAATGTGCAGTCCGCTTGCGGGCGTCTGCAAATCCGAGGAGTTTGACGCCACCCCGTATGCAGTGGCAGTAGCGAAGTTCTTTCTGCGCAACCCCCTCTGCCAGAGCCTTCCGCGCAAGTTCAAGTTTACGTTTACCTGTTGCGAGGATCACGGTATGGCGCGCATAGCCGATGTCGGACTGGTGCCAAAGATACGCCACATTGACGGCGAACTGCAACGCGGATTTACGATATTTCTTGGTGGCGGCTTGGGAAACAAGTCGTTTGTCGGACACCAGCTTGAGGAGTTTACACCAGAAGACGATCTGCTGTATACATCCATTGCGGTACTGCGCATATTTGACAGGCTTGGTGACCGCAAGAACCTTGCAAGAAACCGCATGCGCTATCTGGTAAACGAGATGGGGTGGGAGAAGTTCCAAAAACTGGTCTTTATGGAGAGGGCCGTAGTGCGCGCCACGCAATCTGTGGTGACCAAGCTAAAGCCGGACCTAGTACCCCTTGATATTAAAAGGCCCATCCGCATATCAAGCGAGGACGGCTCACAAGCAGTCCCAGACAGGTATGCTCAGTGGAAGTCAACTAACACCATACCACAAAAGCAGGACGGATACCACACGGTCTTTGTCACGCTAGAGTCAGGCGACATTACAGCAGGCCAGCTCAACTCTTTGTCCTGGCTCATACGCGACTACTCCAGCGAAGGCGTTGCCAGAATCGGGTTTGCTCAGAATGTGGCGCTGCGCTTTGTACATGAAGATGATCTTGCAGGCTTGTACTCTGGGCTGCTAGACTCTGGACTTGCCAAATCAGGGGCGCTCACAATGGCGGCGCCTATAGGATGCTCTGGTACCACATCGTGCAACCTTGCCCTGACAAATTCACACCGGCTCTCAAAGGAGATTCAGAGAAGGTTCCTAGAGATGGGCTATGACCAAGATGCGGATCTGGCCGACTCTACAATAAAGATAAGCGGCTGTCCCAACTCATGCGGACAACACGGAATTGCCACCATCGGCTTTTACGGTGGTGGCGGACGCGTAGGCAAAGACATGTATGCAAACTACCAGATGTCCCTTGGGGGGCGCGCCGATGGACAGGCAATGCTTGGTAAGTTCTGCACTAGGGTGCCTGCAAAACGTGTGCTGCCTGCGATACAGAAGATAATAGAACTGTTCAAGGTAAACAAAAAGCCCGATGACACACTAAAGTCGTGGATACACAGGGTAGCGGCCGGCGTTGACGACTCTGCCATAACGTCTGTCAAGGACCTCCAGAACGAGCTAAAGCCGCTCTTGGCCCCGCCGGCAAAGGAGGAGGATCCAGACTTTTATCTGGACTATGGAAGCGACACCAGCTACCACACCAAAACCGGCAAGGGCGAGTGTGCCGCTTGAGTGGCATAATAACCATCGATTCGGACTCCCTCCGTTCGGAGGCCAGGGACAAGAGTACAATTGTAATAGATGTTCGGCGCCCAGAAGAGTACAAAAAGGGACACATACCAAATGCAGTCAACCTCCCATTGGCAGAGGTACTCTCAGACGATGAACCGCACAGGGTAGCAAAGCTTGCAGGCTCGCGGGGGATCGACGACGAGACTCGCGTGGCAGTATACGACGACACCTTTGGAGCGCTGGCCTCTAGGATTGCATGGACGCTAGAGTATATAGGACATACAGATGTCTCTCTACTTGACATTACGTACGGCCAGTGGCAGTCGCTGGGACTGGAGACTGACCTCAGTGATGGCAGTCCCAGTACAAAGGAGCACGGCGTTGATGTGGTGCCTGAGATGGTTGCCACACACGACTATCTAGAGCAGGCCCGTACGCAGGACAACGTGGTTCTGCTAGATAACCGCGAGAGGCTGAACTTTCTAGAGCAGCACATACCCGGAGCCGTAAGCCTGCCATACCGGACTCTTGCGGGACCGGACCGCATACTGCGCAACAGGCCGGAGATGCAGAGGCTCCTTTCAAATAGGGGGATAACTGACGAGTCGGAGATAATCACGTACTGCGGCAGCGTGGGAACACTGTCCGGCTTGGCATACTATGCGCTAAAATCGGCAGGCCTATCCAACGCAAGGCTGTACGTAAGATCGTTTAAGGAGTGGAAGAGTCTGAACAAGCCCACGGCAAAGCAGGAAGATGCCAACTA
>RKRU01000037.1 GCA_007571225.1 Nitrosopumilaceae archaeon
CGGCTCCAAGGCATGATACAGGCCAATAAGTATGCCTGCGCCAAGAAGTATGGAGGGGGAGTTTATGATCTCGGCAGTCAGGCCGTCTAAGATGATCATCTTGCAGGCCGCCCCGCACTGATCTCCTGCCTATGCATCTTCTCAGGCTGCCGTGGTGCCAGGCCTCTAGGCGTGCGCCTGCCGATGGGCCGCCTTATTGAGATTTTCACAGTTGAACTGCCGTATACAACCTCTATGTCAAGCCTGTCGAGCATCTCTGGTACCCCGATCATCACGCGGTCCTCTGTCAGGAGCGAGGCCGCTCCGTCTGCAATCTTGGCCCCGTCGATTCCGTCCCTTGTCATAAAACCAGCATATCCGCCGTACAGCAAAAGTGCGTCGTTTATGTTGATTCGAAGGCCTCTATGTAGCACGCCCCTGACCTGGTTTATGGATGCAGCAAGAACATCCTCGTCGCCTGCGGAGAACTCATAGCGCCTAGTGATGGGTGATATGTCTGGCTCCCCGGTGGCGGTAATTCTTATGTGTCCCATCAGTCCCTCTTGGGAATTTCTGCCCGCGGGCTGCCAAATCTGTACGTGTTGCCAGTTCCCCTGTAGTCGCGGGGCCTGACTGGGCTCCCATCCTCAAGCCCCCTCTTTGTAAGCGACAGGCCCGCCAGCAGTTCGACTATGAGCCTTTGGCCTAGTCCAGAGGTGATGCCGCCGTTGTACGAGCTGTTGTCGCTCACGTCATATGCGGGAGACACCTCCACTAGATCCATTGCAAACCTGTCTGGGTCAAAGGACTTTGACAGGAGGCGGATCATCCTTATTCCCTCCCGTGAGGTCAGCCCGTTGGGCTCCGGCTCCCCGGTGCCCGGCGCGTACGCGGGGTCAAAGGAGTCTATGTCCCAGCTCAGATAGACTGCGTCCGTACCGTCGTTTGCCCTGTCGGCTATCTCTTTGGCGATGTAGTCTATTCCGAGCTCCTCGACATCAAGCATGGTAAACCACTGAAAGTCTTGGTCTGACATCCACTTGTACAGGTCCGGCCCCGGCCAGTATCCTCTAGGACCGACAAGGGAGTAGTTTCTGCCCTTCATGCAGCCGATCTCCATGATGCGGCGTATGTGGGCGCCGTGGTCGTATTTGTATCCGGTAAGCCCCTGCGGGGCGCAGTCTGCATGAGTGTCAAAATGGATCATTCCTATGCGCTTGTACTTTTTTGCAAACGCGCGGACGTTTGCATAAGTAATCGAGTGATCGCCCCCTAGCATGACTGGAATTCCGTCCTGCTCTAGGACCTCCTTTACCTTTATGGTCATGCGTTTGTGCGACTCTATGACATCGCCCGGGGAGACTTGCACATCGCCATAGTCTACTGTCCTGAACGTGCCAAACGGGTCTGCGCCTGTCTCTATGTTGAACCGCTCGTACGGCGGCGACGGAATGGTCGAGGCGGCGCGCAGGGCGCGCGGGCCGTACCTAGCACCGGGACGTATGGTCGTGCCAAAGTCAAATGGCTCGCCTATTATGGCGACATCGGGGTCTGCTTCCACTAGTTCGCTGTGTGTCCTGATCCATGGAAGATGCAGAAACGTGTTGATGCCTACAAATGGGGCAACATCGGCCCCGCGATAATCGTCGCCGTAAAACTCCATACCCATATCATTCCTTGATATGCTGTACATAAAAAGATTCTAGGTAAACTACGTTTTTTGTATTGCATTGCAGCCGCTGGCGCCACGGGCAGGCCGGAAAGTACAAGTGTTCATCATAAATCTTATATCATATGGGTTACCCCAAACACGTATGGTTAAAGTCAGTACTCCTGAAGAGATCAAACGGGAGTCGCTCCGCGTGATAAACTCGCTTTATGGTAACGACATATCGGACTTTAGGATAAACGAGACCTTTCAGATTCCAGAGAAGGGCCCCCGCGTGGCATGGGATGTCCAGGTCAATTTCATGCGCAAGGACCTCAAATATACTGTAGACCTAGAGATACAGGAGCAGGACGGCGAGGTTACCAACGCCCGGCTTATAGATACGATGACGCCGCTCTGAGCTTGTAGCTACGTGGATAGTATCTCTTTTGCCATTCTCATCTTACAGAGTATCTCGTTGACGTAGGCGTCGGCAAACCTGTCAAACGATGCAGGATTCTTCCGGTTGTTCCTATCTTTGTTCCTATAGATTCTGTACTCGTCCTGAAGCCACTTAAAGTCTGACTCCTGCAGCTTGATCACGTTTCCCTGCGAGTTGAACTTTGATTCAAACAAGTTGGACAGAAAGTAGGTTATAAAGTGCGAAAAGCACTTTATGCGGTATTCCTGTTCGTACTCTTCTCCGTATTTTTCGTAGCTGCTGTCAAGCCACTCCTTTACGTCCGAACGTATCGTAAGGGTGTTGTACCTTCCGGTCATATCCATCTTGATCCTGTGCATTTCCACAGTATAGCGCTTCATCTTTACCTCGTTCATCAGGATTATTAGGGTACTTGGAAAGAACATTCCTGGATAAAATACATCGGTGACGTGTGTGAGTCTAGAGAGCACATCGGGCTTGAGGCCCAGTGTAGAATAACCTCTTCCGGGCATACCGATCAGAGAAACCCAATGATTTATATCAATTTTGTAGTTTTGGCAGGGAATTATATACGAAAAGTCATATCATGCCTGCCAGTGTAACC
>RKRU01000010.1 GCA_007571225.1 Nitrosopumilaceae archaeon
AAAAATCTCTCTCAAAACACTATATAGTCGAGCGCCGAGGCGTCGCTTATCAACCGTGTGTGGCGGGAGCCTAACACATAGCCGTTCTTGATGTCCGTAGTTGGAATCCATCTGTTGGTGGATGTATAGTGCCGCTTTTCGGCAAGCTCACGCTCTATTGACTCGATGTCAAATTCTGCCTCTTCGACCTGCTGTGTCGTAAGGTGTTTTATGGTAACCAGAATTTTAGTAACCTTTACCCTGTCGCCGAACTTCCACCGCGATGCCGGGACCTCGTCTGAGACCTCCAGTACCTTGATCTTCATCTGCTTGGTCTTGAAGATGTCATAGCTGGTAAGCATGCGGTCGTCGGTGAACTCTTCAAAGTTTGTACGTGGGCCTACGTCCGCATCAGATACTGCGGCCAAAAGTGACTTTGTCTCGTCGGTTGCAGGCTCCTCCTCGTCAAAACCCCTAGATGACATATATGCTAGGTACATGCATGTTGTTAAAAAATGATCCGCGCCCCGTCTAGGATACTGGCAGGCTGCATGGTCTTAAACGGCATTACGCATTCGGCCGGCCGCGCCCTTCTTCGCCGGCCGTCGAGCCTAGTGTAGAGGTCACCGTCATACGTACATATGCGCTCGGTCACGTTGGCCCTTGGAGCCCACACCTTGTAAAACTCTCGCAGCTCCCTTGATCTGTACTTGGATGCGCCCACGCGCTTCTTTGAGAGGAACTTGTAGGCCAAAATTACGTGCCTCTTGTCATATGCAGAAAAGACCCTAGTCCACTCAAGGCACCGCTTGATCTGCTCGGCCGGTACGGAGAGAGAGGTACCGGAGCCTGATTTTGCCTCTATCACTACTAGATGTCCTGTTCTGGAGTTTACGGCCAGTATGTCCGGCAGGTTTATACTTGGAGATCCAAGCCGGAACGCGGTCCATCCAGCCAAACAATTGAACCTCTTAACAAGAGTCTCCTCCCACTGGTAGCCGCGCCGGCGCCGTATGTTTGCTACGGCCATGTTCTTTGCAGTCGTGCTGTCCATACCCGACAACTCCCTCTTTGTATGTGGCAGGCCTGTTATAATGGTGTGTGGCAGTGGTGTGTCATTGTATAATGCGAATCATCTTGCAGGTTACTGTCTGGGCCCCCGTATCTGACTGACCAATTACGGGCACAAATCCGACAAGTTGTTTATGCCGAAGTTGGATGGTTACTGAAAATCAACGAGTCTGATTACAACTGTTTACATCCCCTACGCCTGAATAACCGATTCTAGGTACAAATTTGGCAAATTATTTACGCTGGACATAAACAGTTACGATCAAACGGGACATACCATGCCTGTTTATATTCTTGCAGTATGAAGGTGTCGAACCGACAAACAACGCGTCTGAGAGGGCCCTAAGATACCTCGTGGTACTCCGCAAGATAAGCGGCCAGACTAGGGGCGGAGCAAAATCCCTGAAGCGCTTAGGGGATTTTGTAACGTGCATTATGACATGGAAGGCCCACAAGCTGTCTGTGGCCAAGGAGATTGCCCGGCTCATATGAATTGCCAGAGATGCTCCAACGATTCATCTTCTTGCGCATGACTCTAGTGTAAAAGATTACCACTACAGGCGCCCAGCAGCTGTCCAAGTCCACCACGCTCAAATAACTGATCCCAGGCATAAATTCAACAGATTATTTGCGCCGAACTCTAGTACCTTGGAGGAGGGCAACTTCTTGTAGGGTACTGTGTGTGGAGCCATGACCTTTTTGTACTGTGCGGGGCAGGTGAAGTCATACTATAATATACTGAGCACGGCAGTATACACTGATGTCCAGACCGTTTGAGAGGCCTAGTTGGGACGAGTACTTTATGTTGCAGGCCGAGCTTGCCAAGCTTCGCTCAAACTGCATAACACGGCGCGTGGGCGCCGTTATCGTACGAGATAACAGGCAGATTGCAACGGGATACAACGGAACACCGCCTGGAATCCGAAACTGCCATGAAGGCGGGTGCGAGCGGTGCCAGCAGAGGATTGAGGGACTGATTGCATCAGGAAAATCCCTTGAGCGCTGCATATGCAACCATGCCGAGGCCAATGCCATAATGCACTGCGCCATAATGGGAATAGAGGCGTCAGGAACTAGGGGCGCCATACTGTACACTACATACGTGCCGTGCCTTGAGTGTACAAAGATGGCCATAACCATAGGTATACGCAGGTTTGTCTGCCTCGGCGACTATCCAGACGACGATCTAGGGCTTGCCAAACAGGCAGGCGTTGAAATTACAAAGATCGACCGAAAACAGATCGAATACTGGGCACAGATGCTTTTGGATACGAGCAGCAATAGTACGGCTGCCGGCTCTGTCATACCAACAACTGATGGGGGTGAAGGTCATTTGAGAAGGTCATTCCACTTCAAGTTAAGGAGTGTCATACCAACAACAACAACAACTGACGGGGGCGAAGGTCATACCAACAGCTAGCACACATGCAGTTGTGGAGATAGACCCCCAAAAGGGTATGCCCCCCTCAATGCTAATCTCTGCTGCATACGAGGGCCCCTCAAAGAAGGCCATACTAAAATTCTATCACGCCGAGTCGCAATCGCTCTTTTTGTGGCGTGATGAGACAGATCACAAGCCATACTGCTATACCAAGATTGA
>RKRU01000051.1 GCA_007571225.1 Nitrosopumilaceae archaeon
TCTGCATGTGGATGCTCTTCTCAGAGTATAGGCGCTGCCACAAATATTCGGTGATGAACGGCGTTATGGGCGCCAACAGTAAGAGTATGGTGGAGAGTACTTTGTGCAGCGTGTACAGGGCAGATGTCCTTCCACTATCAATTTTTTCGTCCATGGATGTATCTGCATACACCCTTGCCTTTACCATCTCCATGTAGTGTGCTGCAAACAGGTTCCAAGTAAACTCCCTTATCGCTATGACAGGTATGAAGAAGTTGTACTGGCCATACCCGCTGCTACACTCTACTATGAGCTTGTCAAGCTCGGCCAGTATCCATTTGTCAGTCTCGGCCAGTACGTATCTGTTGTTGCCACCGCCACCATTGTTGCCACCGCCACCATTGTTGCCACTCACACCGTTGTCGCCCAATTGATTTGAGTCCTGCGCCTGTGCCACTAGTAAACCCTCACCATTGTTGTCGCCACCACTACCGCCTACACCTGTATCCACGCCGCCTGCATCTATATCACCAACGACTGCACCCGGCGGAACCTCAAATGAAGAGAGGAACCTCGATATGTTCCAGAGCTTGCTGAGGAACTTTTTTGCCGACTCCATCTTCTTCTCGTTGCATCTAAAGTCATACCCGTGGTTTACTTCACTTGCACTCCAGAACCGAAACGTGTCTGCCCCCAGCCTCTCTATTATGGGAAGCGGGTCCATAGCGTTTCCCCTACTCTTGCTCATCTTCAGGCCATGCTCGTCAAGTCCATACCCCATTATCCAAGCTTCAGACCACGGCGCAGTACCCGTAATCTTTTTGCAGCGCAGCAGGGTATAGTACAGCCACGTCCTGATTATGTCCTTTGCCTGCGGCCTTATCGATACTGGATATACCTTCTCAAAAAAGCCGTCGCTTGCGCCGTACCTGCTGATATACAGCGGTGAGACACTAGAGTCCATCCACGTATCAAACGTCCTCTCCTCGCCTGCAAACTCTGTGTGGCCGCACTTTTCACACTCTTCGGCCGGACACTTCTCGGCCCATGGGCGGTAGTATCGGCCGGGCTCTGGCACATACGACTCTTTACATCTGGCACAGTACCATATGGGTATCTCTGTACCATAGTAGCGGCGCCGTGATATGGGCCAATCCATATTTACAGAACGGATCCAGTTGTGCAGGATCTCTCTGTGCATGGGGGGATAGAACCGTATGGTGCTGCCCATCTCCATCATTTTATCTGTATAGTTTTTTTGCCTCAGGTAGTACTCCTCCATAGGTATGATCTCGATCGGATTGCCACTCCTCTCAGATACCGGCGTGCGATGTATGATCTCTTCTGTCTTTATAATTACGCCTGACTCCTCCATGTGCTCGATTATCTTTGCTCGCGCCTGCTTTGGCCTCAAACCCTCGTATCTGCCTGCCGCTGAGGTCATCTTGCCATCTAGGCCGATCGCGACTGTCTCTTCTAGGCCGAGCTCTCGAAATAGTGCTACGTCGTGCTGGTCGCCATAACTACATATCATTACGGCGCCAGAGCCAAACTCGGTCTTGACTGAGTGGTGCGCCCGTATCTGCACTATACCTCCTGCAACTGGTACAGTCGCAGTCCTCCCCACATACGCAGAGTACCGTTCGTCGTCTGGATGCACAAGTATCGTCTTGCACGCGCAGAGTAGTTCGGGCCTGGTGCTGGCGACCACCACATATTCATCATCATCATTATGATCCGCGCCCCCTACCTTGAACTTCATATATACCAGTTTGGATGGTACCTCTTTGTACGCTATCTCAGCATCAGATATAGTAGTTCCAGAGACCCAGTCGTAGTTGTTGGGCCTGTTTGCCAGATAAATGTCGCCGTCGTGCCACATTTTGATGAACGTGGCCTGGGTGAGACTCCTGTACTCGGGAGTGTCAGTATGATACCTCTCTGATATGTCTGCGCTCAGTCCTAGCGCGTCCATTATCTTGACCATCTCAGACTCTAGCTCGTCAAGTGCGGCGCGGCACAGCTCTAAAAATTCGGTGCGCTCAGTCTCCTGCATTCTTATGCCGTGCTTTTTTTCGGTGTACATCTCAACTGGCAGACCATTTCGGTCTATTCCAATTGGAAAGTAGACGTTTTTGCCTGCCATGCGGGCCGTGCGCGCTATCATGTCGATCTGCGAGTAGTGGGCTGCTGCCCCTATGTGCCAAGGCCTGCCAGACGGGTACGGCGGAGGCGTATCAATGGTATAGTTTCTGCCAGCATCACTTGGTGTGAACCTGTAGGTGTACTCGTCTTTCCATCTTTGGCTGATCTCCCTCTCAAGTGTAGGATCCCATACCTTCTCCTCAATTCTGGCCATCATCGTAATCCCTGATTCGAGTTATTATGTGCGATCCCTTGTTGTACCCCTCGTACACGTATACCCCTACTGCCTCCACGTTGGGCGGCATCCGGGGCGCAAGCAACCTTATGAGTTCAGTCGAGAGGTTCTCCACTGTGGCCTCGCCTTTAAGCAGGTACGTAGTCGACTTTGGCACCTGCAAGTCAAAGAGCCCCCTCGGCCCATCAAACTTTATGGTATAATGCGAGTCGTCTTGTTTTGCCACGTACCGCTCGCTTATGAAGAACTTGTGGTCAAATGCCGCTACGACCTCCCTTATGATCCTCTTTGCCTCGCCAAAGTCCACAAGTAAGTTATCCTTCATCTGGCCTATCAGTTCGACCATTACCGATGAGGTATGGCCGTGCAGTATGGAGCACTTTTCGACTAGTGGGAGTATGTGGGCATAGTCAAACGAGAAGGACTCATCCTCTAAAAATATAGAGCCAGTCTGGGGGGCCTCATCATAGCATACCATCTGGCTCATCTCGTCTGCGCGCGCCACATGTCTTGCATTGCCTACTGCAATTATGCGCGCCGCATCATCTGTCGCATATTCGTTTTTTACCCTCTCGTAATGGGCCATGTCATCCTCGCCGTCTACGACCTTTATGAGACCCTTTGGAGTCTTAAAGTCCATGGTTATGGTGGAGCCATCCCCCAGTGTAATTTTATGGTCATACTCATACTCTATACCAAAAAAGTCTAGCATCTGGGATATTGTAAGCTGAGTTCTCGTCTTCAGGATGTTTCCTTTTTTGTCCATATATCTAAAGTCCGCATCGGGGCGCGGTGGGACATCATTCATGATGACGGTGTTTCTGGATTCGTTATTATAAACTCTGTAATTGGCAGGGTAGGCTACCTTGGGTTTGCCATGCTTGGTTTGGTTTCACGTGTAGATACCTGATTCTGGGCAGACCCGGCAGGCCGCTTATGCTGAGCCTAGGCAGTCGTTGCGGTTTGTGGTATTCTGGTTTAGTGCCTTCTACTACCACAGGCTGGCCTGTGCTAAGCCTGAGAAGTCGTTGCAGCGACTGTGCTTATCGTACCCGGTATGCCTCATACCTAGTTGCTGCTCAAAAGGTGTAAAACCTAGTTGCCTTACTTTGGTTTCATATCGTCTCGCCTAAAATACTCAGACGGAGCGGTTTGTTGGCGGTGGACAGATAAACGGATCTGCTTTCATGAGTCCGAACTGTTGCAATAAATTTTTGTATATGCAATCTATAATATGGTATGAATCAAAGACAAGATAAGTTGAGTAGCGTAGCAACTCCCATTAACAATTGTCTGTTTTCTAGGCATAATATGCCAAAAAAACAAACAAAAACCAACGAGAAGCACTACGCCGATATGTCATCCAAACAGCGTTTGCGAATAGATGTACAACCGCATATGTTAAAGTGGGCCATTGAGCGTTCTGGCAAATCCATTGAACAACTCTCACAGATAAACGGCCTGCACAAAATATCACAGTGGATGAGCGGAGAGTCCAAGCCTACGCTTCGCCAGCTGGCTGGGTTTACTAATGCTACGTATGTCCCATTTGGGTACATGTTTCTTGCAAAACCGCCTAAGGAACGGATTCCGATCCCGCACTTTCGAACATTAAACACAAGATCCGCCCGCCCCAGCATAAATCTTATGGATACGCTTCGCACGGTAAAGCAGCGCCAGGATTGGGTGCGTGATTATCTAATCAGAGAAGAACATCCAGCATTGAAGTTTGTCAATTCTGCAAGTTTGACTGACACGGCTGTAGAGATTGCCGGTCGTATGAGAAAGGAACTGAATATGGATGATAATGAGACTGGAAAGAATGATGGGAAAGAGAAGAGGGAATCTGACCCAGACTCTTGGGAATCTGCACTGAAGAACATGATGGACAGGATGCAAGAGGTAGGTGTGTTTGTAATAATTAATGGTGTGGTTGGGAACAATACCCATCGTCGATTGTCCGTGGAAGAGTTCAGGGGGTTTGTTCTTGTAGATGAGCATGCGCCATTTGTGTTCATCAATGGCGCAGATGCAAAGTCTGCTCAGATGTTTACTCTGGCACACGAACTGGCACACATCTGGCTTGGGGCCAGTGCGGTCTTTGACCTTTACAAGCTTGATCCTGCAGACGACGCAGTTGAATTGTTGTGCAATCGAGTCGCTGCGGAATTTCTGCTGCCTGCTGCGAAGCTACTCCGATCCTGGGATCGGTTTGCTGAAAAGCCTGATCCATACAAGGCAGCCGCACAGTATTTCAAGGTAAGTCGTATTGTCGTGGCCCGCAGAGCCCTTGATCTAGGTATGATAAACCGGGATACGTTTTTGAACATCTTTGACAATGGCAGTAAGACTCCAGCAAAGCGTAGTGGCAGTGGCAGTGGTGGTAACTTTTATGCCACTGTCAATCTTCGTATCGGAAGGCGCTTTGGAAGAATGGTTGTCAGTGCCGTGCGCAGCGGTGAGATTCTCTATCGAGACGCATACGATTTGACAGATCTTAACCGATCCTCCTTTGAAAAATATGCGACATCGCTGGGCTTTGGAATGAACAATTAAATTATATTTACTGGGCGTTGTTTGTGTCTCCCATGCCTGAATTTAGACATAAATTTAGCAAATTGTTTACGCTAGATGTAAACAGTTACCCAATATGCATAATGTCTATTAAATACATTTTTTAAATGAGTTTTTGATACTTTTAATGCAAATGAGTCAGGTTTCAAAGTTCAATTACATTCTTGATACAAATGTGTTCATTGAGGCCTATAACAGTTATTATGCCTTTGATCTTGTCCCAAAATTTTGGCAGATGTTGATAGTACAGGCACAATTGGGTAATGTGAGGAGCATAGATCATGTTTTACGTGAGATCAATAGTGGAGACGATGATCTACAAAGATGGGTAGTCAGCGAATTTAATCAATGGTTTGAGAATACGGAACAACACGACATCATGAAGGCATACTCCCAGATCATTGATTGGTCCAGTGACGCTGGAAACTATACTGACAAAGCAAAGAACGAATTTGCGCAGTTTGAAAATGCTGATGCGTGGGTGGTTGCATATGCACTGGTCGCGAAATCTGTGGTAGTGACACTTGAGAAATTAAACGATAATGTGACAAAGAGGATTCCGATTCCAAACGCCTGCGAAGTATTTAACATCAAATATATTAATACATTTGAAATGATGCGCCAATTACACATGATGCCTCTTGAATAGTTGCAGGTTCCGTTCAGAAATGGTGGATTGGGTGTGGTAAGAGACACATCATGTGCGGCAGACCGCATACGTAGTATCTCTCATTAACAATTGCCTTTTTTCTAGGCGTAATATGCAAAAAAAAAAACAGACAAAAACCAATGAGAGGGACTACGCGTTCTTGAGGACATGCCCGATCTGCTGTTTTTAAACGAAATTCATGAAAAGCTCAGTTGTATCTTTTTGTTTTTTGAGTATGATGAGAAGACTGCTAGGATGTAACTGTTTACGCCTCCTAAGTCTAAATGACTTATTCTAGGCACAAGTTTGGCAAATTGTTTACGCTGGACGTAAGCAGTTACTATATGGGCTTCTGATTGACATCATTACAATGCCGGGCTATCTGGTGCCGTACAGAGAGTTGAGTACGGTGGCAAGACCTGTGTCGTTTCTGGTAATACCGCACGCGTCGTGGGTGATCAGCTCTACTACGAGTCTGTTGTATGTGTTGGACCACTCGGGATGGTGGTTTACCTTTTCAATCTCCATGGCGGCCCTTGTCATAAATCCAAAGGCCTCGTTGAATGTACCAAACACGTACTCTCGGTGTAGTTTGCCGTCCTTGGTCAGGCTCCACCCATCAAGTGATTCGAGGGCCATTTGTATCTGGTCCGTAGTTAGAGTCTCTGAAGCCATGTCGTCCCATACATACCGACAGTTAAATTGTTATCTCCCCGCGTCTTGGTATGGACGACGCGTGCCGTACGATACTTGATGCTATGACCGGCTCCGTATCTGGAGTACTGGGGCGTGTGCAAGAGCCGGGCCGCGTGGGCCTGGCATTTTCCGGTGGCGTGGACAGCACGCTGCTTGCTGTCGTATGCTCCAAGATGGGCTACGGGCCGGTCCTACTAACAGTTGGCTTTGAGGACTCTCACGATATGCAGTTTGCACTTCAGGTAAACTCCGAGATGGGACTGGAACACCACATACAGCCAATAACCTCTGAGAGTTTTGGCATAACTGCAGACAGGGTGTGCGGTGCCCTCGATACGGAGAACCTGTCGTGGAGAGAGAACTGTATCGCGTTTTACTATATTGCGATGCTTGCCCGGAGCGTACGGGTAGACCGAGTCATAACTGCCAACGGTATCGACGAGCTCTTCTGTGGCTATGACGCGTACAGACGCATATACGATCGGGGCGCGCCTGCCATATATGAGCTTATGGATGAGAAGCTGGATAACGAGCTACATATGTTTGATGCAATATGCGACATGGTACTAGAGTCATCTGACGTACACATATTGCAGCCGCTGCTCTCTGGCGAGTTTGTCAGTGCGGCGCGCAGCCTGCCACTTGCCGAGAAGATCACCGGTGCAGACGATCTGCAGCGCAAACACGTAATCAGAAGGCTTGCGGCCCATATGGGCGTCCCCCGTATATCATATACAAAGCAGAAGAAGGCGTTGCAGTATGGTACACGAATACACAAGAGACTGCTGTCGTACCTTGGGAACTCTCGCAGCCGGTTGTGATGGTTCGGTTAGTCCGTTGTGCATCGTGGGCCCGCGCCTCAAATGTCGCTGCCGCTGATGATAATGTCGCTGCCGCTGATGATAATGACGATGATGATGATGATGATGATGGTACGGCCTATTATCTAAAGGTAATGACAAGACAGCAGATGCCTGTTGCTGCGCCTCATACATCACTGCTGATGGTACGGCGAACAGCTTCCTGTACGTCCCGTATTATGATGTGTGACGCCCCTAGATGTGCATCGGGCACGAATATGGCATCGATCTCGTCTGGTGTCAGTATTGATGATATATTGGCATCCTGTTTTATGGCATCCGCATACGGCGTACCAGTATTGTTGGCCTCAAAGGCCACGCGCTGCACATCTGTATATGCCTCTATGCGGGGCACGCCCTTTCTTATCATGGCCTCTAGTACGAACTCGGCAAATATCTGGCCCCCAGTTGCCTCTAGGTTCGCCGTTATCCTGTCTGTATTGACATACAGCTCGTCTATTATCTTTAGCATGGTTTCGAGCATCTCGTCGGCAAGTATGGATGAGATGGGAATTACGAACCTCTCGTTTGCCGAGTTTGAGAGGTCGCGCTCGTGCCACAACGGTACATTGTCAAGTGCTATTCCCACCTGCCCCTTTAGCATACGGGCAAGCGACGTTATGCGCTCGCTCTTTATGGGATTCCGCTTTACCGGTACCGCACTGCTGCCCATCTGTCCCTTTCTGAAGGGCTCTGATACCTCGCCTATCTCAGTTCGCTGAAGGTTTCTGATCTCTACTGCCATCTTCTCAAGCGTGGTACCGGTCAGCGCCATCCAGAATATGTACTCGGCATATCTCTCCCTTGGTACCACCTGTGTGGCTACGGTAGCCGGATGCAGTTTCAGGCGGGCGGCCACGCTTCTCTGGACTTTTGGCGCTTCGGGGCCCATCAGTGAGCCCGTCCCCACGACCCCTAGTATCTTGCATATGAGGACCCTTCTGCGCATCTCCTTCATTCTGGTAAGGTGGTTGGCCATCTCGGATGCCCAGTTTGCAAACTTTAGGCCGAACGCTATTATGCTGGCATGCTGTCCGTGCGTCCTGCCTACTGCTGGTAGCGCGGCATATCTAGATGCAGTGTCGGCAAGCGTGGAGGCTAGTCTTGACAACTTGAGCTCTATTATCTGCAGCGCGTCACGCATCTGCATGGAGTTGGCAGTATCCACCAAGTCGTTGCTTGTCAGGCCGTAGTGTACCCAGGGCTTTGCATCTGCAGGGCACCTCTCTGCAAGGGCCTCTACGAGAGCTGCTGTATCGTGGTCTCGTTCTGCCTCTAGCTGCGAGACTCTTCTGGCAGTTATCGCACCTGATGTGGCGGTCTCTTGTATTGCTGCTGCTGCCTCACTGGGTATCATGCCTATTTCTGATTGGGCCAGTGCTGCTGCCCCCTCTATCTTTAGCTGGGCGTCTATCCTGTTCTGGTCGTCAAATATGTGCTTCATCTCGTCTGTACCGTAACGTCCGCCGTCAATGGGCAAGATTGTCATTGCAATGCGGTATGTGGGGTTTCAAAATAAACCCTTGCTATTTAGGGATGTTGTCCATAACCCCTTTTCCTAGATTTCTACGGTTCCTATGGGTGGTTTGTGGGTCTGATTGGTACTGATCTTTAGCGGGTTCTATACTGGATTTTGATCTTATAGGGTAATATGTACAGTTTATATCAGATTTGTATGTGTATTATACTAGGAGTGAATCACATGCATTGGCAAGCAGTCACACCTCGTCCCCGTCCCCATGTAGTCTCGTTTTTGGATAGGTGACCCCCTTAACGATCTGATCAATACTTTGCCGGGTTCTGTCCAGAATACGGGGGCTGGCTAGGGTTCTCTCTAGGGCATACAAATCCCAGCCATTTGCACCCAATCCAATCTAATCACAGCCACAACCAC
>RKRU01000143.1 GCA_007571225.1 Nitrosopumilaceae archaeon
TCCAAACCCCACTCATATCATGCCATGCCCCCTTTACACCATCAAATTCTCAGAAGAATTGGGTTATCGCACAGCTTTGAACTTTTGTATGTAATTCCCCACGCGTGCTTGTAGTTACATCAATCCCATCTTAGAACACAGAATTACAGATAGGGCACGTCCGTACTTTCCGCCGGATCGCTGCAACCACTATGACTAACAAAATTGTCCCAAGTACGGCGGCCAAAACCAACATAAAGAAAAAATTCGACACCTCAGTACCATGGCTATTCACGAACCCACCAAGACCAAGAATTTTGCGAAAAAAGTTGGCGATTGTTTCCATTATCATATCTACAAACATGGCGAGATTCATTTCACTCACCCAACTACGTAGACCACCATATTGACGGCTCCAAGTCAACATACTATGCAAATGCAAAGATGCTTCTATCGTCCGCCAACCAAAAAACAGTATTCCACCCCAAACGAAAAGATATGACACGCCATTCACCCACCTTCGCGGCTTGACATCCCGCGCGCAATGCATGCACCTCTTCTTCCTGCCCACCACTGTAACCGCAGTCACCGCATAGTAATACTTTACCCATCTACACCGCTCTGACTCATGGCCTTTACTCATTTCTTGTATAGCTAACGGCCTCTTCCACCTCATCTGCCACCGCATTTGCATATTCCCGCGATACTGGCTCCACTACACATGGTGCCTTACCACACCTACACTTTGGCGCCTTCCACGGCTTGTTCTGCCAGTATCTATCGTGCCCACATTTGGGACATCTTGCCCAAGGGTCATAGAATTTAGAAGTTTGTTGCATAACCCTGCCTGACACGGACTTGGTTGCTGATTTGGCCAAGAAATGCTGGGTTGGGGCTGCTTTACGCTGGACGTAAACAGTTACTGCCCTAAAGGAACACAAGATTCCTACCAGACAGACGGGAATTATAGTTGAAGATCACAATAAATGGAAGACACTGACTCAAAATGCAAGTTTGTATTCGAATGTACAAGCGTAAATCCGTATCTGGATTTGGCCCAAGTAAATCTAGGCACAAATCCCAAAATTTGTTTACGCCCAATCCAACCTATCATAGCCACAACCACACCAAATACACAAAAAACAGCATGATTTCAACGCTAATACCCAATCACAAAATCTGCCGTACCATCCATGGTACCTGTCAGATCTTAATCTACAACATAATCAGACCAAGTTCAACCATATTTTTTGACAAAATCATTATCTGAGACTGGTTGGGGGCGACCCGTATTCTAGAGAGAACCCTGGCCAGCCCCCCGTATTCTGGAGAGAATTCACCGCACAGGAAGTCGTCATGGCATATCTGGATTATCCGCGTATTCGCTTGTTGTCTTGTTTATGTAAATTTTTTTTACAGTCACAAACTCATCAATCGGGATCAAGTCTGGGCGGGATGATATTTCTACACCATGTTGCCATGTTTCTTCTCGTGGTGGTTCTTGCTCGTTTTCAAGAAAAACGTGTAATGAAATTCCAATAATAATTACAGATCCAATTGTCAGAAATACTGTAAGGCGTTTCATGATCTTGTGCATAATAAAAGTTATAGAATTTCAACCTGTGGGAAGTGAATGATAAATACCCCATCTTCATAGTCGCTATAGGGCGATAGCGTTACAATGTCACCTGCACTTACATAACTGCAACCAAAGACACCGCTGATGAACGTATGCAAAGGCATGTTTACTGTACAGAAATATATGCCTGTAGCATCAGATTCTATTCCATATAGTGAGAACGAATACATTTCATGATACTTGTTGTCACAGTCAAGGTAAGATGGACCAACCCACATATTACTTGGGTAATTCCATCCAATACCGACATATCGGCCAACCGTATCAATGATCCCGTCAGTTGTCCCGGTATAATGCCAATTCCAACAAGAATCATGGTTGTCACTAAAACTGAATGTAGTTGGATCTGATGTAATCATCTCCATACTTGGTTCTAATAAATCGGATGCATCCGTATATAGTACGCCAGTATCTGCGATTTTGTCCAGTTTTTCGATTATTTCGGCATGTTTCTGATGTTTTTGTTCTAATGTTAGTTCATTGGATTCGGTGATTTCAATGGATTCTAGCATGAGTTTTAACGCAGTAATTTGTTTTGTAACATTCGCGTCAGTATTGGTTGTCATAGTCGATTCAAGTTCTGCAATCCTAATTTTTATTGTGTTTTTTGTTGTTTGGTCCTCATCTGCAGTTAATTGAATTACTGAAAGCGGCAGAACCACTGCAACAGCCAAAGATGCAAATATTATTAACTTAAGACTTTTTGTACTCAATTATAATTATTCAACCTACAGATTATTTAACTTTTATGAACACTTCGACGTTACAGGTTACCCCTGACATATCTAGAATATGCCAAGTTTCAAACATTTATGAAAATTTGGCCATAAACAGGAACAAGCGGATTTAACTGGTCAATTCGTTGTACTTCAAGAGCTTAGCTACTAAAGGGCTACATATAGTCAAAAAAACTTGAGCAGTAACACAATTGCTATAATTGCAGACGGCAGTTTCACCCATCACTTATGTCATGCACTGAGATCCCTGCGTCACAACACAACTGCCATAATTGCAGACGGCAGTTTCGCTCCTGCTTTTTTGACGGTATTATATGGCCATATGTTAGGGTCTCCCGCATCCAAATATTTGACTCTAGACAAACCCAACAGGCTGTTTGCACCAAACCTGAATTGTCATAACTGTTCAGCCCAAAACGGCAGACATGGTTAACCTCATCAAAACCTTGAGTTAACCTCATCGAACAAGGGTTTAAAAGTAACCCGAATCGCACGCCATCCATGGGAGCAAGAAAGAGGCACTCCCCGCGCAGGGGCAGTCTTGCATACTCGCCGCGGGTCAGGGCCAAGAGCATGGAGGCCCGCGTGCGCGCGTGGCCCGACGTACCTGATGATGCAGAGCCGCGCATACTAGCACACTGTGGCTTTAAGGCAGGATGCGTCCAGATAGTCAGCATCGACGACAGAGAGAAGGTACCAAATGCCGGCAAGCAGCTTGTCAGTTTGGGAACCGTTCTTGTGACGCCGCCCGTATTAGTCCTTGGAATGCGCGGTTATACCAAGGATGCTGATGGACTGCATGCGGCATTTGATGTATATGCAGACGACATTCCGCGCGACTTGGCAAGGCTAATGAAACTGAACAACAAGGAGGATACAAAGATGGCTGAGGTGGCCGAGTCGATGTTGGGGCGCATAACTGAGATGTATGCCATACTGGCAGTGTCGCCGCGGCAGGCGGGACTTGAACAGAAGAGGCCCTACATATTTGAGGCCATGGTGGGCGGTGGGGATATCTCACAGCAGTTTGTATATCTGAAGGAGATGCTTGGAAGGCAGATAACGATATCCGATACATTTGAGGCCGGCGCAAGCGTGGATGTTGCCGCCATCACAAAGGGCAAGGGGTGGCAGGGCGTCTTGAAGCGCTGGAATGTAAAGAAGAAGCAGCACAAGTCAAGAAAGACTGTAAGGGAGGTGGGCTCGCTTGGACCTATATCTCCGCAGAGTGTAATGTATACGGTGCCCCGTGCTGGACAGTTTGGATTCCACCAGCGCACCGAGTACGACAAGCGCATAATGATAATAGGAAACACCGAAAGTGAAGAGAAGAATGCCGCGCAAAGGGAGATACAAAATGTAGATGTCGCCCGAAATTACGGGCGCAGCAGCAGGGATGCAGGAACATCAGGAATAAACCCCGCAGGCGGCTACAAGCACTTTGGACTGGTAAAGGGAGACTATATCGTGGTAAAGGGGTCTGTTCCGGGTACATACCGCAGGCTGGTCAAGCTGCGCAGCCAGATCAGAAACAAACCTGCCAGAGTGATAAAGCCAAATATACTGGAGGTCGTAGTATGAGGGTCCCAATTGTAATACCGCCAGACAACATCGAAATGGCAACGGAGAAGACTGAGATAACCCTGCCACCGATATTCTTAACCCCGTTCCGGCCCGACCTCATACACAAGGCCTTTGTACACCTCATGTCACACTCGTACCACCCACAGGGAAGGCACCCGACGGCAGGACAGGATGTCGTTGCAGACACCTTTGATCCTCCGACTGGTCGGGGGCAGTCTAGGGTGGCAAGAATGACCGGCGGCGGTGGAGGCCGCAGGGGCCAGGGCGGAGAGGTGGCATCCACGAGGGGAGGAAGGCAGGCCCATCCGCCAGTGGCAGAAAAAAAGATACACAAAAGATTGAACAAAAAGGAGGGCAAGCTGGCATTCTGCTCTGCAGTTGCCGCAACTGCCTCGGCAGATTTGGTACGTGCGAGAGGCCACAAGATCGATGGCTATACAGGCGAGTTTCCAATTGTGATGCCAGACGGCATAACTGCATATGAGACGACTCATGCCGTGGCACTGATGCTTGGGAGCCTCAACTTAGCAGCCGATGTAGACCGGCTCCGCTCCCGAAGAGCTCGTTCCGGCAAGCCGTCTCTGAGGGGACGCTCCAAGAAGGTCGGCAAGAGCGTACTGTTTGTGACGCACGAGCGTGGCCCGTTGCACGATGCGGTGGGTTCGCTGCCCGGCGTGGACACAAGGCAGGTCAGCGAGCTGAGTGTGCTTGACCTTGCTCCGGGTTCTGATCCCATAAGGCTTGTAATATTTACTGCATCTGCAATAGAGCAGCTGGGACAAATACGGTCTGTACACCTTGATGTAATGGGTGCCATAGTCAACGACCATACCGGTGGGGAGAGAGAACAACAGTAATGTCTGAGATGAATGCCGACACTGCGGCTAGAATTATAATAAAGCCACACGTCACCGAAAGAAACTTTGAGCTGGTCGATACCGAGGCTAAGATATGCTTTATCGTAAAGAGGACTGCTAACAAGAGGGAGATCGCACAGGCAATCGACATATTATACAAGAAAAAGGTAATCGGGGTCAATACGGCCCGGACCGTCTATGGGAAGAAGGCATTTGTACAGTTTGAGAATGTGCAGAAGGCAAGGGACCTTGCCACAGATATAGGGATGATATGATTATGGTGGTGGTAACTATGGTGGTAATTATGGCGGCTATTACAGTGACAACCATAGTGAAAACTATAGTGAAAACCATAGTGACGACCATGGTGAAAACCATGGTGACAATCACGGTGCCAATTATGGCAGCAGCCAAAGTGACAACCATAATGCCAATTATGGAACAAAATACAACCATATATAACCACCCGGCCACAACCGGCCACATGACTGAGACGTACAGTAGGAGGCAGTCCCACACATGGTAAAGGAGTTCCTGTACAGGGGCTACACGCAGGAGGAACTCGAAAAGACCTCATATGAGCAGCTCTTTTGGCTGTTAAACGCTAGGCAGCGTCGCTCGCTTACGCGAGGCATTACGGACTCTAAGCGCAAGCTGATCGACGAGATAAAAGGGGGCAAGGCGGGCCGTATAACCAACCCGATAAAGACCCACCTGCGCGACCTGATAATACTGCCCAATATGGTCGGGGTTACAGTAAACGTCTTTTCGGGAAAGCACTTTGTTCCAGTTACCATACGTGCAGAGATGATAGGACACTATCTAGGCGAGTACGTAATTACAAACCGCAAGGTATCGCACGGCGCACCTGGAGTAGGGGCGTCAAGGTCAAGCCTTTACGTGCCGCTGAAATGATTATGATGATGGTGGTGATGACAGACATGGCACGATACAAGTACGCATTCCAAGGATTTGACGCCACAAGACACGTACGTACCTCCATGCGCGAGGTTGACATATCCCACAAGCATGCGCGCGAGGTGGCAAAGGCGATCAATGGACTAGACGTCGAGAGTGCGCGCGAGTATCTTATTGCAGTGGTACGCGGCGAGCGCGCAATCGCGTTTGGAAGGTACAAGGGGCAGGTGGGGCACCGCTCCGACCCAGGAATGATGGCCGGACGCTATCCGCAGAAGACTGCCAACCAGTTCATCAAGGCGCTCGACAGCCTTGAGGCAAATGCCGGATATCAGGGATTTGATGTGGACCGGCTCAGGCTGATCAACGTTACGGTCCACAAGGGTGTGGTCGTACGGCGGATAATACCGAGGGCGCGCGGTACTGCAACCCCAAACAACAACGTACGCACGCACATAGAGATGGTGGCAAAGGAGGTATAGCATATGTCGGCAGTAAAGAACGTAATACGTGACAACTACAACATGACTTTAATACACGACTATCTGCGGGAGGCCATAAAGGAGGCCGGATTCTCGCACGCTGTGATATCCAAGACCCCAACGGGCGCCCGCATAGGACTGCACGTTACAAGGCCGGGAATCGTGATAGGCCGCAAGGGTACTAGCATAAGAGAACTTACCGAGAAGCTGGAGAACGACTTTGACCTTAAAAATCCACAGATTACAGTAGTGGAGATCGAGACGCCTGAGCTCTCCCCTAGCGTGATGTGTAATAGGATGGCTGCGCACCTAGAGCGCGGAACCGCATTCCGCAGGGCCACGATGTGGACACTCAACCAGGTAATGGAGAATGGTGCTATGGGCGTACAGATTACAGTATCTGGCAAGCTGCGCGGCGATCGCTCGGCGTTTGAGAAGCATACTGCAGGAGTGCTGCCGCGGGCCGGACACCATGCTGAGGTTATTGTAGATGAGGATGTCGCACACGTCAACACCCCGATGGGCCTGATAGGCGTCCGAATACGTATAGCACACAAGTCAAGAATCCCCCCAGAGTTTGAGATGAAGGCCGTAGTGGAAGAGCTGGGGACAGGGCGCGGGTCTAAGAACGCTTCTGCCTCCAAAGAGGATGGGAGTAGCGCGGCGCCCAAGACTGAATCAGAACAGATATTGATGGAAGAGGAGCGTGTCAAGGCAATAGATACCATGGAAGAGGAGGAGGCCGCGCTGAAATGAGCCGGAGGCGGAACATGTCCTCGATACGGGGCTACCGTAAGGGTGAGCTGCAAGATAAGATACGTGAGGCGCGCGGAGAGCTTGCCAAGCTCAGAGTCGTGTCTACAAAGGGCACACTGAAGAAGGACAGCGGCAGGCTGAGGCCCATACGCCGCGACATTGCCCGTATGGAGACGCGCCTGACCGAAATTATAATTGAAGAGTACGCGCGGCAGTCGTCTGTAGGGGGCCGTGGTGGGAGAGGCGCGGTATGATGATGACGACTATGATGACGACGATGACAAATACAACTACAACTGAGAAGAACATACGCGTTTGCGAGCTCGTGGGACTGAACGTGACCGTACGAAGAGCCTGCAACGAAGACTTGGTGGGACTGACAGGCAAGGTGACAGATGAGACTAGAAACATGATAGTCATAATAGATTCTGCGGGGCGCAACTGCAAATACATACCAAAGGCGGGCACAGAGTTTCTATTCTCATGTGGCGGCGCCACGGTGCAGGTGGACGGCCACACGATTCAAAAGAGGCCGTTTGAGAGGGTTTGAGATGGAGCCAGAAACAGCAAGCAATATTACAGATGACACGCTTGATGACGGCCAGGCGGGCCGAAACATAGGTATACCGCAGGTTGCCGCGCCGCGCCGTCGGTGCAATGACCCGCACTGTCCATATCATGGTGGCATGTCCGTGCGCGGTAGGCTCTTTGATGGTACGGTCACAGGCAGCAGGGCAAAGAGCACCGTCACGCTGCAAAAGAACGTTCCGATATACTTTTCAAAGTTCAAGCGATATGCGCGTGGCAAGAGCACGATACACGCGCATGTGCCCGGTTGCATCAGCGTGGAGCAGGGAGACGGCGTGCTTGCAGCAGAGTGCAGACCGATATCAAAGTCCGTGTCGTACGTGGTGGTGGAGGTGCGCCACTAGATGGCAAAGCAGGCCGGACGCGGCGTGGAAGAGTTCCGGCCGTATGTTACGCGGTCCATTCCGGTAGGCGCCAACATTGTATGTGCAGACAACTCGGGCGCCAAGATTCTAGAGGTGATAAACGTGCCGCGGCACAAGACTAGAGCATCAAAACTGCCTGCTGCCGCAGTGGGCGACTATTGCAATGTGGTGGTGAAAAAGGGGCCGGCAGAGCTCCGCAAGCAGGTGTACGGGGCAGTTGTGATAAGGCAAAAGTATGCCGTACGCAGACTTAATGGCGTGCGCGTCTGCTTTGAGGACAACGCGGCCGTGCTGGTGACTGCCGAGGGCGAGACGAAGGGGACTGGAATAAAGGGTCCGGTGGCCGCAGAAGCAACTGAAAAGTGGCCTAGGATTGCAAACTTGGCATCGACGGTGATATGAATGGTAAAGCCCACAAAGATGCGAAACAGGCAGTTTTACAAGGCCACGCACGTGATGCGGAGCCGACTGTTGGGAGGCGCCCTCTCAGAGGAGCTCCGAAACCGTTACGGGCGCAGGAGCGTACGCATCGTTGTAGGCGATACGGTAATGATACAGCGCGGCGAGTATGCAAACGTGTCAGGCAAGGTGGAGAAGGTATTCTTGCGGGATGGTAGGGTTACTATATCAGGAATTAAAAGTGAGAGGACAAAGGGCGATAAGTTTGATGTGCGGATTCATGCATCCAACCTCATGGTTACGGGCCTAGATCTGAATGACGACCGCAGAAAGCACAAACTCGAGTCGGGCGGGGGTAGAAAGTCTACTGCTACTACGACCATCACTACTACAACTGCTGCTACTGCCACTGCTACTACTGCTGCCGTAGAAGCAGACACAGGAGACTCTGTGCCTGACGGTACGGTGGCCATTGAGTATGAGACCGACCTAGATGAGGGCGCAGAGGCGCTTGCCGGGGAAGAAGAGGAAGAGGATGACGATGTTTATGACGATGACGACGATGACGACGATGATGTCATAAGCGACGATAACGACGGCACCAGCGATGACGACGATAACGACGGCACCAGCGATGACGACGATAACGACGGCACCAGCGATGACGACGATAACGACGGCAC
>RKRU01000073.1 GCA_007571225.1 Nitrosopumilaceae archaeon
TTTATTTGCTGACCCCCTCTACAGTTCATCTGGTTGGGCAATACCCACCCCTAAATTAATATATACATATTGAAAGCATACTTCCATCTACTGGTTACCAAAACTCTTGCGATAAGCTATTATATAGAATCAAAGTCGTGATAACATGATAATAAAGGAGATGAGTGTCGTATGCCACAATCGGGAATTGTCAAATATCATGTTAAGCTTTCCTTCGATGTTGATGGGCTCGTTGAACGGCCGGATATAATAGGCGCAATCTTCGGGCAGACCGAAGGCCTTATGGGTCCGGAGATGAACCTAAACGAGCTTCAGCGCGTATCAAAGGTAGGTCGCATCGAGGTAAACTTTCAAACCACCAGTAACACGACATCAGGAGAGGTGATCCTTCCGATGAGTACCGACATTGATGTCTGTGCACTGATCGCTGCAGGTATTGAAAACATCGATAAAGTGGGGCCGTTTGACTCTACGTTCAAGCTAGTATCCATAGACGATGTTAGGGCAGCTAAAAAGGACGAGATCGTACGCCGCGCCAAGGAGATCAAACAGCGCTGGGCAACTAAGACCATAAGTGAGGGTGAGAGCATGCTAAACGATGTCCACCAAGGGGACATGGGTAGGATTACCACGTATGGACCTTCAAAACTGACATGTAGTTCCGGCCTTGAGACATCAGACTGGGTGATACTTGTAGAGGGAAGGGCCGATGTCATAAACCTGCTGCGTGCGGGATACGACAATGTCGTTGCCATCGAAGGCGCCAAGATAGACGCGTCGATCAAGGAACTGTGCGCAGAGAAGAATACCGTAGTGTCCTTCCTTGACGGTGACAGGGCAGGCGGACTTATACTAAAGGAGCTAAAGTCACTTGTACGTATAGATTATGAACTTCGTGCCGATCACGGCGTGGAAGTAGAGGAGCTGACCCCGCAAAGGATTGACGACATTCTGAGGCCGATCGCAAAGGAGATAGCAGAGGATCGCAAGACCCCCACGCTGAAGAACGTAGGAGACAAGCAGCTGGCAGAGATTGCAGGTGGAGTTTACCGCACCATCAACGAGACCCTAGAGGCAGTAGCCCTAGATTCTGAGAAGGGACAGATATTCAAGGTGCCTATAAGTGAGATCGTAAACAAGCTCTCCACCCAGTCTGACATCACATATCTTATGCTTGATGGCATCATAACACAGAGGCTTTTGAACGGCGCACGCAATGCTGGCGTCAAATTCGTAGTGGGACATAGGATGGCAAAACTTACAGACCCCAGCGGACTTGAGCTGCGGACCTTCAACGACCTTGGTATCTCCTGATCTCCCAATGACAAATAATCTACAGCTCCATCACGTCCTGACTCTTGCACATCTACTCTCGATCGGTGCAAAGCACAACCATGTGAAAATTACAACCACCGCGCTTGGGCGCATTATAGAAAGGTCTCAGCAGGCGGCATCACAGCACCTGACCGATCTGGAATCGGGGGGGTTTATAGAGAGGATCGTATCGGGCAGAAGTATATCCGTCCGCGTAACAAAATCTGGACTGTCCGAGGTGGAGAGGTTCTCAGCAGTACTCCAACACAGCTTGGAACTTGCCAGCTCACCGGCACTTGTCAACACAAGGCTTACTGGCATTCCTGTCTCAGGGATGGGAGAGGGTGCATACTATATGGCGCTTGACGGATATACAAGACAGTTCGAGTCAAAGATAGGATATGTGCCGTTTCCCGGAACGCTCAACTTGCAGCTGACGCGGCACACGGACAGGGAGGCCGTAGACAGGCTCAGGGATGCACGTACTGGCATAATAATAGATGGATTTTCAGACGGAAGTAGGACGTATGGATGGGTAAAGTGCTTTCCGGCCCTGCTACACGTTCTAGGTGCCACCGATACGACAGATTCGTCAGCAGGAGACGGTATTAGATGTGAACTGATCATTCTTGAACGGACACACCACAACGACTCCATAATAGAGATCATATCCAAAAGGTCCCTTAGGGAGATGGCCGCAATAACTGACGAAACTGAGGTTATAGTAGAGATACTCTCAGATCACGACTGACCAAACCTGTCGTTTTAGGAGGGTTTTGTACTATAATCTCCTTCCCCTAGCCATACTCGAATCTGTAGAGGTAGTCAGAAGGTATCGCATGTCGCACGCTTGTCTGCCCTTAGTACATGACACATATGATGAATGTGGCTATATCGGCCTTCTAGGTATGCATATGCACCACAACTGCCGAGTCCCCCACCACACAACACTGGCCCAGGGCACAAATTCAGCAGACTTTACGCATACAGAGGCTTTGAAAGGTAACACGGCAACTGTCCCGGGGCACAAATTCAGCAGACTTTACGCCAAACTAGGTTATTTACGCCCAGAAGGCCACAAACACATGATGTACATATGTCATGCCCGGCACAATATCAGATGGTGCGGGCCGGAACGAACCACACGGTGTGATGCCACGACTCGGTCTCTGGCATCTGCTATCCTTCTTGCTGCATGTGCTGCCGGAACGAACCACACGGTGTGATGCCACGACTCGGGGCGTAGTGAGAGATAAAAATTAACAATCAGAAAACTCATTTCATGGCTTCCAATGCCAGCTAGTAAGAGTGAATGTTTACTTCGTTTACTACGTAGTAAAAGAAGAAAATATCCGTACTCTAATCCACATTGTAGGCACTGATTTATTCTATCTTGAACGAATATCTTCTGCCTTTACTACGCATCAGGCAGTCATAAAGAGATAGGCCCAGACAGATGATGCCGTACAGGCATGTCTGGAAAAATAAAAAGTGGCTGCTGTATGGCCGGTTCAGTCGTTATTTTTTATTCTCCTTCTTGGCCGACCTGTTTACAAATGCAGTCATGCGCTCTTCTCTGTCTGGGTGTGTAAAGCAGTTGCGCCATGCAAGAAGCTCTATTGATAGTCCGGTATCAAGATCGGCGTTTCTTCCGTGGTTGATGGCCACCTTGGACATACGCACACCCATGACCGAGTTTGCGGCAATCTGGCCTGCCATCTTCTCTGCCTCCGCCTGCAGGTCTGCAAGCGGGACTACCATATTAACAAGTCCGATCTCCCTTGCCTCGTCGGCCTTTATCATCTTGCCCGTATAGACGATCTCCTTGGCCTTGGCGATACCCACTATCCTCATCAACCTCTGCGTTCCTCCCCAGCCGGGTGGAATTCCGATCGTGACCTCAGGCTGCCCCAGCCGGGCAGTGTCCGCTGCAATGCGTATATCACACGACATTGCAAGCTCGCATCCGCCCCCCAGTGCAAAGCCATTTATGGCTGCAATGGTGGGCTGCCTCACCTGTTCGACTGTGGCAGTCACAAGCTGTCCCAACTTGGCATACTCTACGGACTCGTCGGCAGAGATCCTTGACATGTACTCGATGTCGGCGCCTGCCGAGAATGCCTTCTGCCCCTCGCCGGTCAGTATCACAACCTTGACCGAGTCGTCACCGTTTATCTCTCCGAATATGGATATTATCTGGTCTGCAACATCCATATTCATTGCGTTGAGCTTCTCGGGACGGTTGATCTTGACTGTGCAGATGCCGTCTTTAGAGGTGGATTTCGTTACTAGATCCATGTGTGGATGGCATGTAGTGGACTTTAAATGTCATCGTTTTTGCTAATTCTGCCCCACTGTACTAGTGCAGAAGCTGCTGCCACCCAGTCGCGTAAATCATCATATACTGGAATCTTCTTCTCCTCTACAAGCCGGCTCATCCTTTCGGTGTACGGGCCGCCGTTGGCACCAATCAGGATAGGTTTTTTGCCTGCACGGTTAAACTCGGCCAGATAGTCTACTATAATCTCATCCAGTGGATCATCCTGGAAGACAAACCACGGCATGACCACGCCCACATTGGGATCCTCAATGAACGCTTTTATGGCAAACTGATAGTCTTCCGCACTGGCATTGCCCGTAACGTCTGCAGGGTTTCCGTTCCCTATTACATAGTTGGACGGATAGTACTCTTTCATACTGTCAATGGAGCCAGATGCAAGCTTGGCAAGGGCCAGTCCCAAGCGTTCAAAGTGATCGATTGCGCCTATCATAGGCCCCGCGCCGTTGCTTGTCATGGCCACAGTATTGGATGCAGCAGGCGGTTGCCACGAGAGGGCCTTTGTAACTGCAACCAGTTCCTGATAACTGTCAACTGAGATTATTCCAGCCTGCTTGAACGCGCCCATTATTATGGCGTTTGTTCCACCCAAGGAGCCCGTATGTGATGCTGCCTGCTTTGCTCCAAGTTCAGTACGGCCCGACTTCCATATCACTATGGGCTTCTTCATCTCTTTCATGACGCGCTTTGCAGTCTCAATAAACTTGCGGCCGTCTCCGAATCCTTCAACGTACAGTGCGATCACCTTTGTCTGCGGGTCGTTTGCCAGATACCATATCATGTCGGCCTCGTCCACATCAGAGCGGTTGCCATAACTGACCATCTTTGAGAGTCCGAAACTGTCTGCGGTCTCCAGAAAGCTTATTCCCATTGTGCCGCTCTGCGAGAGCAGGGCGACATCTCCAAGCCTAGCGCGTACCATGCGCTTCTGCCCTTGGAATGCGCAGTCAAGCCGGTTTGCCGCATTAAACATTCCTATGCAGTTGGGGCCTATGATGCGTATTCTGTGCTTTTCTGCTAGGCGCTTTACCTCTGCTTCGTATTCGGCCCGCTCACCGCCAAGCTCCTTGCCCGCGCCCGAGACTATCACCACATTATGCACACCCTTTCGGGCGCAATCTTCTAGTACGGGCGGGGTTATGGAGAGATCAACTGAGACCACCACCAAGTCTACACTGCCCGGTACGTCGGCTACAGTAGGGTAGCACTTGCAGTCAAATATGCGGTCGGCCTTTGGATTGATTGGATATACAGTACCCTTGTAGTCGTAGTTTGCCAAGCTGTCCAGTATGGAGTTTCCAATCTTGCCCTCCTTTGAGGAGGCTCCAACTAGTGCAACTGATTCGGGCGTAAAAAACTTCTCCATGTACTCCTTGTCAGGTACAGCAATAGATACGGAGTTCTTTCTGATTTTGTCGTTGAGTATTATCTTGGCATCCACCACATAATGGGAGTCTGGATACACCCTCACGGGGTTAAAGTCAATGCTGTTGATGTAATCTGCATGATCAATACCAATCCTGCCTATGTTCACAAGCGTATCTGCAAGGGCGTTCATGTCCACAGGTTTTGAGCCTCGGAATCCCTTTAGCAGTACTGAACCCTTCAGCTCGTCTAGCATGGACCTTGCATCCGATGCCGTGATCGGTAGCATCCTAAACGATACATCCTTTATCACCTCAGTCATTACTCCTCCCGTACCGACCATTATTACGGGACCAAACTGTGGATCGTTCTGTATACCGACTATGAGTTCGACGCCCTCGTCTACCATCTTCTCAAGCAGTATCCCCTTTACGGTCACGCCGTCGTTTTTGTTGGCCAGTCTGCCATACATATCCTCAAACGTACTCCTCACATCGTCTACATTGTCAATACCAACCTTGACTCCACCCACATCTGTTTTGTGCAGTATCTGAGACGAAACGACCTTCATGACCAATGGAAAGCCTATATTTTCAGCCTCTTTGACTGCCTCGTCGGCAGATGTGGCCAGCGCATAGGGCGGGACGCTTATTCCATACTCTTTTAGTATTGATTTTCCAAGCTCCTCTGTAATCACTCCGTCAGCGGAGCCCATAGTCTCATCGAATATCCCCCTTACATAATCCGCTCCAGACGGGTCTGTAGTTGCCATGGCGGCCTGATCGCCCCTCTGTATATTAATTATCAGGTTGTACTGGCAAAAAAGGCCGGGTCTGCTACGTGACACTGACCAGTGTATATGCAGTTGTCAGTCCGACTAAAAATACAACACCATCATTTACAAGTCCCAGACAACCTTCTGCGTTAGTTCCTGTCTTGTCAGAAGTATGTTTGCGTCACCCACACCTAAATGACCCATTTCAGGTACAAATTTGGCAAATTGTTTATGCTAGATGTAAACGGTTTCATTTTATGAACATATAATAATCGTTTGGGTCCTTCACGCTTAAATGAGCTATTCTAGGTACAAATTTGGTAAATTGTTTACACCAAACCCAGACTTATGCATAAGAAGGCTCATGAAGATGATACTGCAAGACTGCCGCCACTCTTCTTACTTGGAACTCTCCCCCCTCAGTACATTGAGGGCAGAGCCAGCATGCAGCCATGCCAGCTGACTATTGCTGTACGTATGGTTCAGTACAATCTCATCGCGAGTACCATCTGCATGCCGCACCACACAGCGTACGGGTTTGCCAGGCCCTATCAGGGCCGCGCCGACAACGTCGATTCGGTCTGTAGCGTCTGCAATTACGTCATAGTCGTTATAGTCTGCAAAGGTGAGCGCCAGTATGCCCTGTTTTTTGAGGTTGGTCTCGTGTATGCGAGCAAAGCTCCTTGCCACCACCGCGCCGCACCCCATGTATCGGGGAGTCATTGCAGCATGCTCCCTGCTGCTTCCCTCGCCGTAGTTGTAGTCGCCTATTATGGCCCATCCCAGGCCGCGCTCCCTGTACAGACGCGCCACATCTGAGAATCGCTCCACCCTGCCGTTTACAATGTTGAGTCCTGTTCCGATCTCCCCAGTAAAGGCATTTACCGCGCCCAAAAGCATGTTGTCACTCAACAAATCAAGGTGCCCCCGTAGCGACAGCCACGCCCCGGCGGGGGATATGTGGTCAGTAGTGCACTTGCCCCTCACCTTTGCCAGCACGGGCATCGATTCAAAGTCCTGCTCCTTACGCCTCGCAAACGGCTCCAGCCTCTGCAACCTGCCGCTGCCAGATTTAATCTCTACCTTTACGTCAAGCGACTCCTTGACATCCGGTGGGGCCACGTACACACCTGCAGGTCTTCGAAAACCATCCGGCGGCACCTCTGGCGCCGGCGGGGGAGGCTCCAACAGGAACTCTGAACCATCTGGACCCATCAGTGTGTCGCGCGTGGGATCAAAGGACAGCCTGCCGCCTAGTGCGAGCGCCACTATCATCTCTGGACTGCCGATAAAGTTGAGCGTAGTGCGCCTCCCATCGTTGCGGCCCGGAAAGTTGCGGTTGAACGTCGTTATTATGGTATTTTGGGCATCATCTGCAAGTTCGGGGCGCTCCCATTGTCCTATGCAAGGTCCGCATGCATTTGCAAGTACGGTCGCGCCTATGCTGCGCAAAAGCTCCATCTGCCCGTCCCTCTCTATTGTAGAGCGTATCTGCTCTGAACCCGGGGTAACCAGTAGCGGGACTCGCGCTACAATGCCCTTTTTGCTTGCCTGCTCTGCCAGCGCGGCCGCCCTTGACATGTCCTCGTACGACGAATTTGTACAGCTTCCAATTAGCGCGGCCGAGATCGCATCGGTATATCCGTGTGAGCCAACATCTGCTGCAAGCCCGGATACCGGCCTAGAGAGGTCTGGTGTGTGCGGGCCGGTTATGTGGGGCTCTAGTTCAGATAGGTCGATCTCTATTATGCGGTTAAAGAATTCCCCGGGGGACTCTGCCACTTCGGAGTCTGCTACCAGATACATTTCACCTGCAAGTCTGGCAACATCGGCGCGCCCCGTCTGCTCTAGGTACGTGGCCATCCTCGTATCGTACGGGAAGAGCGAGCAGGTGGCCCCTATCTCGGCGCCCATGTTTGTAATGGTGGCCTTGCCTGTACAGCTTATCGACTCGGTGCCAGGTCCAAAGTACTCTATTATGGAGTTTGTTCCGCCTGATACAGTCAGCATCTGCGCGACCTGTAGTATAACATCCTTGGGGGAGGCCCAGCCTTCGAGGCGGCCCGTCAACCTCACACCTATCAGTTTTGGATACAATATCTCCCACGGCAGGCCTGCCATCACCTCTGCTGCATCCATTCCTCCTACTCCCACTGCAAACATGCCCAGCCCCCCGGCGTTGGGTGTATGCGAGTCCGTGCCGATCATCAGTCCCCCAGGAAACGCATAGTTCTCCAGTACGACCTGGTGTATGATGCCCGCCCCGGGCTTCCAAAAGCCGCAGCCGTACCGGGCGGCAGCAGATTTTAAAAATTCGAATACCTCGTCGTTTTTTGCAAGCGACTTTGCCGTGTCGGCCTCTCCACCTAACTCTGCCCTGATCAAGTGGTCGCAGTGTATGGTTGTGGGTATGGCAGTCCTGTCCAGGCCCGCCTGCATGAACTGCAGCATTACAGTCTGGCCCGTGACGTCTTGTAAGGCGACCCTGTCGGGCCGCAGGGACACATAATCGGCGCCCGCCACGTATGGCGAGTCGGGCATGACGTCGAGGTGTCCTGCCAGTATCTTCTCTGCTAGGGTGAGTGGCCTCTTTGCTGTTTTGCGGTAGGCGTCGACGTTTTTATTCAGCTTTTCATATGCAGCGCGTATCAGATCCAACATGACTTGGAGACAGGTGCCCCGAATTTAACTTATCTATATCTCCAAAACCGTACATGTACTACAAATCCGGTAATAGAATCGATTACAGGCATCAAGATGGCTCCTGCCACCGTATCGAACATGCTAGACCATGTCTCAGATTCAATGACAGGAGAGATATACACTATTATCGGGCGCGTGGAGACAGCCTACACGACGGGATTCGACGAGACCAAATACAAAGACAGCGGTAGAAAGGCATGGACCAACGTGGCCCAATCCAGCAAAGACATTGCAAATGACTGATCCTAAGCACAAATTCAACAGATTGTTTGCGCCGAACCTAGGCAGTACATGGGAGAAGGAGGTGGGGCGGGTAACCACTTGCGCTCAGGAGGGCTGTCTAGTCCATACAATGGATAGACGAGGTTGTATTTTCTTGGTATGACTTCACCTGCCCCGCACAGTACAAAAAGTCTAGAGTTCCCCACACACAGATGTAGGTTTCTTGTAGGTGTCTCATTCCATCGCAGCCGCACAG
>RKRU01000009.1 GCA_007571225.1 Nitrosopumilaceae archaeon
TTCTTCCGTTCATGCCTGTACATCTAGAATTTTGGCTTTAACGGCGCGGGTCAAATTCTATACAATTAAGCTATAAATTTTTTGATCAATTCACTATACAATTATCTGACGTAGAACGCCGTGTGTGCCGGTGGTGCACACAGCAGTGAGGTAGTTTACTCATGATATTTACAAACATGTATGTATCCGTACCAGACCGCGGTGCCTGCGGCTCCGCAATCGCCTTGCGCGCCCGCTCCCGGTGCGATTTTTCCCCTCCAGTCTCCGCACAACCGTCGCCGGGGTAAGAGTTCATTTTTTATGCATAAAATTTAACGAGGATCACTATACGACATGGGTGAAAAGTACATCATAACGTTGGCAGCCATACTAGACCAGTATGAAGAATGGCAGGCCGACAAGAAAGAACCACTCATTCTGTCGTTACTGCGTTAAGGCCCACGCGTCCAAATAATCGATTTTGGGCACAAATTCAGTAGCAAATTGTTTGCGTTGAACCTAAACGATACACGGTCTGTCACAAACTGAACTTTTTCACTCATACTTTGCATCTGTCGCAAGTCTGGATACATACAAATCTCACATCAAGGATAATGTCATTGGACTCTACTGAACAGGCCTGTCACCCTGCCGCAGATACATGCAACAGTCTCATACCAAGGATAATGTCATCTTAGATACATCAGAATATGCGATTTGGAGAGAAAATGCTCACCCACAAAATTCAACATAAGAGCGTTCTGGATAGAACTAGATGAACAACACCAGTCTTTTAATGACAAAAGAGCTGGACAGCACCAGCAGATACGCAGTAGATAAATAACAATCAATCACAGGCAAACCAAATGGCCGAGATGACCGTGGTTCGTTACTCCTTTGAGAGCGACAAGTTTGAGATACTAGTAAAACCCGATCCCGCCCTAGAGTACAAGCTTGGAAAGAAGATGGACCACAGCTCTGTAATGATCTCAGATGATGTCTATACTGACTCTGGAAAGGGCACCAAGCCGTCATCTGAGAAGCTGCTCAGGGCGTTTGGCACAAATGAGCCTGCTGAAGCGGCCATAATCATACTTCAAAAAGGAGAGCTCAATCTGACAACTGCCCAGCGCAGAAAGATGACCGAGGAGAAGCGCAAGCAGATCATAGCGTTCATTGCAAAGACGTATGTGGACCCGCGCACTCATCTTCCCCATCCCCCGCTCCGTATAGAACAGGCCATGAAGGACGGGCGCGTATCAGTCGATCCTCAGAAGAATGCTGAACAACAGGCAAGTGAGATAGTAGACAAGCTCCGTTCCATAATACCACTAAAGTCCGAATCAGTCACCCTTATGGTTACGGTCCCCGCCCAGTACGTCTCTAGGGCATATGGGATACTAAAGTCTGCAGGTACGCTGAAAAACGAGAACTGGCAGAACGACGGTTCACTAAAAGCAATACTAGAAATACCTGCAGGTGAGAGGCTCACCGTGATAGACAGGCTCGGTTCTGCAACCAGAGGTTCCGCCGGCGTAGAGGTGGCAAAATAGTGGACATTAGAAGAAAGTACGTAATACCAGGAGACATAATTACAACCGGCCCCCTGCGTGCTGAGCAGAACGTATTTTCTGATGGAAGGAGGATAATCGCCACTGCAGTGGGCGTCTCTGAGATCTATGATGATGCAGTAAGGGTCATTCCGCTTGCAGGCAAGTACATTCCAAAGATAAACGATCTCGTTATTGGAATGGTCACATCACACACGTCCCTCTCATGGGAGCTTGACATCAACTCCTGCTATGTGGGATTCCTGCCCGCCACGGATGTATTTGGACGCGACTTTTCGGCTCACGCCGACGAACTTGCCACAAGGCTAAAGCCAGGAGACATGGTGGCCGCCCGCATAGCAAACTTTGACCGCACTAGGGATCCGCTTGTCACTGTATCAGACCGGGATCTTGGACGGATGGATTCGGGCATCATGGTAAAGATCGCCCCCAACAAGGTACCTAGACTCATAGGAAAGCGCGGAACCATGGTTCAGGCAATTGAGACTGCCACCAAAGCAGAGGTAATTATAGGACAGAACGGATGGGTTGTAATCATATGTGACTCGACAGAGGGGTTATTAAAGGCAAAAAAGGCAATCCAGATGGTGAACGACAAGGCACACTCGGCAAACCTCACTGATCAAGTGAGGGAGATGCTAGAATCGCCCCTAGACGGAGGAGACAAGTAATGGGCGGCAGGGCTGCCACGATGGTACTGCTTGACGAGAACGGCATACGCTGTGACGGACGCAAGATAGACGAGACGCGCCGCGTAATGATAAAGGCAGGCGGACTAAAGAATGCAGACGGGTCATCATACATAGAGTTCGGCGACAACAAGATAGTGGTAGGCGTATTCGGACCTAGGGATGTACATCCAAAACATATGTCCGATACCGACACTGGCATCCTGCGTGTCCGATACCACATGGAACCATTTTCAGTGGGGGAGAGAAAGAACCCCGCACCATCCAGACGTGAGATTGAGATCTCCAAGGTGATAAAGGAGGCCTTGGAGCCTGCAGTAATGTTAAAACAGTTTCCAAGAACCGCAGTGGATGTCTTTATAGAGGTACT
>RKRU01000084.1 GCA_007571225.1 Nitrosopumilaceae archaeon
ACCAGTTCCTCAGTCAATGGAACCGAGAGAACGGAGGTACTGATAAATGAGCGTCCAAATCATACGAAAAAAATGGCTCAAAAGTGTCCCAAAATATGGAGTCCACGTCAGTCATTGTACTTTACTGTGAATAGGCCTGTCACCCTGCCGCAGATACATACAACAGTCTCACACCAAGGATAATGTCATCTTAGGCCCATTGGAATATGCGATTTGGAGAGAAAATGCCTACCCACAAAATTCAACATAAGAGCGACTCACATTAGTAAATTGACTAAACGTGACTAAATGCGTTCATCACTAGAACGGGTATCATGAGATCCGCCAGCCCCCGTATTTTGGATAGAACCCCCAACATTTCATGCATCTCACTTTGAGCTGGAATCCAAGTGGCTGCCCCGATAGAGATCTAGTGACATCCCTAATGCTATCATACGCTCTGGTCCACGCCCTAATTTGAAATGGGAATCTGTAGATATAGTAAGCATGCACGAAGAGTTGGAGTGGAATATAGACAACTTCGATCTGGTGTGGCGGCTGTAAGATCAAATGGTGTTGTCTTAGATCGTAGTGCTTTGACTTCCTAGGTGACTTGATATGTCCGAATGTTTGGTGGGCCGCACTCATGAAAATTAGGTTCTACTCAGATTAGTTCATCAATTACTTCAATCTGTTTGTCACGTGATATATTCAAGGTGTGATATCGTGCTGCGCTTTCTAGTGCCTCCTCGATAAACTCTACCGTGAGCCAGTCGGCTTTATAACCCAATGCCTTGCCAATCTCCGCTCTGAATATCTCAAGCAAATTGGGGTCGTATCGTTCTCCCCGGAGCCACTGTGCTTGTAGCAACATGCAGAGGTCCTTTGTCCTCTCATTGATCATACTAGAATTGGAGGAGCTACTGGAGCTACTAGAGGAGCTACTAGGGCTACTTTGACCACTTGATTTATCCAAAATTACTCTGACCCCTCTGCACCTATCACTTGCAGCTTTATATTCTGTTGCCTGTTGTGCTAGCTGCTGATGTAAGTCAACACCAGTTACGAATGTGTGCTTCTCAATCAAAGCGATATCGAATGGATCAACTGCTTCACTATTCAATAATGCGTGCACGGCATTCGCTATGTAATGAGCTCGGCCGGCACAATTGTGGTATTCCCCTCTTAACGGATCGGTACTAAAATTCACGAACTGGCTGCAGCTACATCTGGTGATGCTCAACTCTCGTTGCGGCGTTTGCAGGACATTTCGGCTTTTTACGTATTACGCGGCAGCTACATCTGGTGATGCTCAACTCTCGTTGCGACCCAGTGATACTCCATCTCTCTGTGCCCATTAGTCGCCGTCTCCTCTCGTGCTCCCATGATTATGACCCGCGTGCCTGTAGCCCCACTTGATTCGCTCATTATGAGCCCTTGCAACATTATCGAACTGTTCACCATAATCGGTGTTATAGTGTCTCTCATCAAAATCTGGGTTCTATCCAAAATACGGGGGCTGGCTAGGGTTCTCCAGGGTACAAATCCCAGCCGTTTGCACCCCAGCCAACCTAATCACAGCTACAATCATTATCAAATACACAAAAACGGCATGATTTCAACACTAATTATATAATCATAAAACTAACTGTATCGTCCATAGCACCTGTTGGATCGTAACTGTTTATGTCTCCCACACCTGAATGACCGATTCTAGGCACAAATTTGGCAAATTGTTTACACCAGACGTAAACAGTTACGCGATAGATTGCCTGCAAACCAAGAGATGCACAAAAACTGTCCTGCACAGCAACCTAAACCAGTTACGCGATAGATTGCCTGCAAACCAAGAGATGCACAAAAACTGTCCTGCACAGCAACCTAAACCAGAGAGTGTATGCCATTAAGCCTGTAATATGGTTTCCAAATCTCATCCATATCATACTATGACACCTTTACACCATCAAATTCTCAGAAGAATTGGGTTATCGCACAGCTTTGAACTTTTGTATGTAATTCCCCTGTTTTGGAATCGAACATTTAAATCTAAAAACAGTTACCATAGATCATGTTCCCAATTGTTGGTACGGGCCTGACAGGCTTCATAGCAGGACAGGAATGGATAATTCTTGCCATTGTAGTGGTGGTGTTGATATTTGGCGCCAAGAAGATCCCCGAGCTGGCAAAGACGTTTGGCAAGGCCAGAGGGGAGTTTGAGAAAGGCAAGATAGAGGGCGAGAAGGAGCTAAATAAATTCAAGGAGACCAAAAAGTAGATCTACTTGCCTGTTGTCATTAGAACGAGATCGTCGATTATGTCCTTAAATGCCTCCTGAACGGTTCTGCGGCCGTGCCTGCTGTCGCCGGTACTGCGTCCCATCCCGCCCCTTAGTGCAACGGACAGGAACAACCGCCGTCCTATCTTTAGATCAACTGTCGTGGTGATTGTGCATCTGTTTCCTGTATTTTCGACAAACTTGTGTTGTATGTGCGAACCCTTGGCGTCCCCGCCTATAAAGAAGGTCTCGTGTACGTGCGGCGGATCGGCCACATGCTTTGCCATGACTACTAGCTCACGGGATCCGAGGTTTACGTGCTCCTCTGCCACGGATGTGTTGCCGCGCACCGAAAGGACGCGCACTGAAGGGTAGTGCTGCGGTATGAGCATTTGATATGCCTCGGGATTGCTAAATACCGAGTATGCCATCTGTAAGTTGACATCCAGCGTGTTGGTCAGGATGAATGTGGGCATGTCAAGTACGAGAGCCCCACCGCGTATACAGGTTGTGTCTTGTTATGTCAAACTGGTCAAGACACTTTCCTATAATGTGGTTTATGATGTCGTCTATGCTTTCGGGTTTGGTATAAAACTCTGTGACGGGCGGCAGTATTACCACCCCGAGCCGCGCTAGTTTTAGCATGTTCTCAAGGTGTATGGCCGAGAGTGGGGCCTCCCTTGCCATCAGTATCAACCTCCTTGACTCTTTTATCGTAACGCCTGCGGCCCTTGCCACCAAGTTGTCGTCGTATCCGTTTGCTATTGCAGAGATAGTCTTCATGCTACACGGCGCCACCACCATGCCGCGTGTAGGGTGAGTACCGCTTGATATTGAAGAGGCCATGTTCTTGTCGTCGGAGACACGGTCTGCAATTTCAATTACCTGTCGTACGGTGTATTTTGTCTCCATTCTTATGCATTTGGCTGCCCATTCTGAGAGTACAAGGTGGGACGGGATGCTCAGTTCCCTGAGTACCTCAAGCATGCGTATCCCGTATATGGCGCCGGTGCTTCCGGTCATGCCCACTATCATCTGGCGTTCGGGCCGTTCACCGTTGCTACCGCTACTGCCACTACTACTACTACTATTACCGCTATCATTGTTGTCGTAGTCGTTGTTGCTGTTGCCACTACCGTTGTTGCTGTTCACAATATGTAACTGCCAATCTGCTATTTTAGACTAATTCCATTATGCTCCCGGAACCGGCAATTCTGATCGGCGCAACCTCTGGCTTTAGTACCACTGCGATATCCCCGTAATGGTACACCACGGGCTTTTCAAATCTGAGGCCTAAATGATGCTTGTTGCTGCCGATGTCCGTGTCGGCCGCAGTCACTATTGCGGCCCGCGACTGGAGGCCTATGGACACCATGCATCCTTGGCCCACTGTCATGTCTGCCTTGTAGAACCGGCTTGGCTCGTACTCTAGTTCAATCTCTGTACCCCCCTTCAGGGCGCTGCTGCTACCGCTGCCGCCGCTAACATCCCCGCTTGCTGCCGCCAAGACATCCCCGCGCCTTATCTCCTCGGGCCTCATTCCCTTGACTGCAAGGCCCACCCGTGCAGGGTATGATGCTTCGTCTACGGGGTCGTCGTGCATCTGGATTGATTTTACGAGTACCTCGCTTCCCGCCGGATGGACAGTCAGCGTATCGTACTTTCTTATGCGTCCTGCCGCGACCCTGCCTAGCACGACTGTTCCAACGCCCTTGACATCAAAGGCGTGATCCACTACGACTTCAGGTGATCCCCCCACAAATCCAGACGAGGGCCTTACGTCAGATACTGCCTCTGCCATGTCCGTATAGGGCACCCTTGAATATCCCTCCATTACGGTTCCCTTTATCATGGATTCGAGCCTTCCCTCATCCACGTCATACGTGTGTGCCAGAATACCGCTGTCCATACCCAACATGTCTAGTGCCACAATCTGTTCGCCTGTAAACCTGTCAAGCGCGTCCACGCAGAACACCACATGCTCGGCCATGTTGATGGCCTGAAACAGCGGTTGTATCTTTTCGGGAAACCCGTTGGGCGTCACCCATGTCCTGATCGTATCGCGCGTCTTTTTGTCGTGTATGGTTATGTCAGATGCGGCTCCGGCCTTGCCGAACTCCGCTGCAGTCTCCTGCCTGCCTAGAACCACAAAGTTGATCGAGTCTGGCGCCGTGCCGCCCATGTCGTGTGAGGGATCCGTTGTTATAATAAGAGTAGCCTGACATCATGGAAAGGACTGCAGGACCGCTGCATAGCTTGCAAACCTGTGGTTTTCGGGCGCCACCATGTGCTGCACGTACCGGGGCGACCACTTGCCGCGAACGGCGCCGTTCAGTCCGATGGGGTCTCCAGCCATTGCTGTGGTGTGGTCGTCTGATACTGCCTCCTCTGACAACACCTCGTCTGTGGGCGAATAATAGTTTACAATCGTGCCTCTTATGATGTGGTCCATAGCGCCGCGCACCTCTAATCTGTCTTGTATGTCTGCAGGAAGCGACGCGCCAAACAGATGTACACTCTCTATAATGCCTGCAGTGTCATCCATTCTGGCAAGGTGCATGACTGCCGCATGTATCACCTCAGAACCAAGTGAGTGTCCTAGTAGGCGCACCATGATATCGTCCCTCTTGGTTTTGGCCCATACAAGAAAGTCTGCAAGATGCCTGCCGTTGGCAACTGCAATCGTATATCCTGTTGCCAAGGCCTCCTTGTAGTGCTTTTTGGTGTATGCCCCTTTGGTGTTGGTGTCATAACTGAATCCAATTACAGGATGGCCGTATCCGAGCAGGCGCAGCCTCTCTTGCGCAATGACTGCCTTGTCTCTTGCGCCACAGTCGTTGTTTCTAAACCCATGTATCATAATGGCAAGCTCGTCGATGCCGCCGCCTGTTATTACATCTGAGTATCTCCTAGGGCACATGCGGTACGTGACGGCTCTATCCACAGGCTCCCCCGTATACAGGTTGTAGCATCCGCGCGTTGTGATGCGCGGCACGACTCTCCGGTTATGGGCCGTCTCTTCTTGCACTGCTATCATCATCATCATCCATCTAGCCGGTACTATGATGGCCCGAGCCTCTCCTTGTGGCGCCCGACATCTGCTGCATCCACCCTCTCAAAGAGGGGTGATACGTTGCCCAACCTGTGTCTTGGCTGCATTGCAATCTCTGAGATGCCGTCCCATGACGCATCCTTGGGACTACCAACAAGTCCGAGCTGCGCCCACATACGTTCTGCAGACTCTGGGATGAACGGGTATGCGGCTATTGACAGCGAGCGTACTGCATTGACTGACAGGTATATGCAGTTTGCAGTATCTGGCTCCCTCCCCTTCCAGGGCTCCCTGTGCTGAAAGTACTGGTTGAAGTGTGCCGAGAATGCCATTATGGCCTTTAGCGCTCTGTCAAGGTGGTTCTGCTCCATAAGGGCGTACAGCTCAGATGCCAGTCTTGCAATCTTGGATTCTGCTGTGTGATCTTCATCGTCGTACGCGCCGGGTTCTGGCAGAGTCCCCTCGAACCTTTTTACTGTAAACCCCAAGACCCGGTTGACCAAGTTTCCTATATTCCCTATTAGTTCGGAGTTTATCCTTGCTGCAAAATCGTCCCAGTCAAAGTTGAGGTCGTCTTGCGAGTACGGATTTATTGATATTAGGTAAAACCGCAGATAGTCAGCAGGATAATACCGGAGAAACTCCCTGAGTCCTATGTACCAGTTGCGGCTCTTTGATATCTTTTTGAACTGCAATGTGAGGTGTCCCCGCGTGGGTATGTAGTCGGGCAGCTTGTACTCCGAACCGATTCCCAGCCTTATTGCAGGCAAGAAGAGATAGTGGTGGTATACAATGTCCTTGCCGATAAAGTGGTATATGTCAGCAGAGTTCCAGAATTCCTTGCCGTCAATTCCGTGTGATTCCAGAAACTGCAGCGCAGATGAGATATAGGCCAGATGGTTATCAAACCAGCCGTAAAAGACCTTGCCGTCACCTTCTTTATTCACATTACCATTTACATCTGTATCCTGCCGCCACCCCACCACTCTGGCCGGCACCGGAACTCCCCACGGTATGTCTCTAGTTATGTCCCAGTCTGTCAGTCCGGACTTTATCCAGTTCTGCACATACTTTTTGACATCGCGCTGCAGGTTTTCGTTGGATGCAAGCCACTCTGATAGTGGTTCGGCAAAGCCGCTCAGCTTGAAGAAGACATGTGTGGAGCTCCGCTTTGATGGTGTAGCACCGCATATAGAACACTTGGGGTTTTGTATCTCCTCGGGCACGCGTCCGCACCTCTCACATAAATCCGAGTACTGGTCTTGGGCCCCGCAGTACGGGCACTCTCCTATGACGTACCTGTCAGGCAAGAACTTGGTGTCGTACTCGCAGTAGAACTGTACTACCTCGCGCTCAAATATGTGTCCGGCCGCGTCCAGCTTTAAGTATACGTCCCGTACAAACTCTATGTTTGCAGGCGAGCTTGTCTGTGAAAAGTGGTCAAACCGTATGTCGAACATCTCAAAGTCCTCTCTGTCCCTCTTGTTCCATCCGGCCACGTACTGCGCAGGCGTGACCCCCTCTGACTCGGACTGTATCAGAATGGGCGTCCCAAAGTCGTCTGATGCGCATATGTAGTATGCCTCGGTTCCGGCCAGCCTGAGAAACCTACAGGTGACGTCTGCAGGCAGGTACGTGGAGGCGACATGCCCCAAGTGGATCTCGCCGTTTGCATACGGGAGGGCGCTTGTGATTATGGCCTTTTTTACCATTGCAGTTGGCACGCCACTGCGGGTTAAAAGCCTACCAGCTGTGCGAATACTTTAGCTGTTCGGGTGTCAGGCTGTCCATCTGTACATCCATTGCGGCCAGGGCGTCGCGCGCCACCTGCTTGTCTATATCTGCAGGTACATCAGTTATTGTGGTCCCCATGGACTTGTGGTTTTCTAGTATGTACAGTATGGAGAGTATCTGGTTTGAGAAGGACTGTGCCATTACTTCTGGCGGATGTCCCTCGGCTGCCACCAGATTGGCAAGACGCCCCTTGCCGATCAGGTATACCTTTTTCTTGCTGTCCATTAGAGTACACTCATCTAGGTTCGGCCTCACCTCGCGTACCGAAGCAGACTGGTTCAGCAAATAGTCAGTATCAATCTCAACATCAAAGTGTCCGACGTTTCCTAGTACCGCAGAATTGGGCATCTGTTCTATGTGCTCTCTGGTTATGACATCCCTCATACCTGTACATGTAATGAATATCTGGCCCCTCCTACAGGCCTGCGACATGGGCTCCACATCAAATCCGTCCATGTGCGCCTCGAGCGCCCTTACCGGATCTACTTCTGTTACGATGACGCGCGACCCCATCCCTTTGCATCTGGCTGCCACGCCCTTTCCAACCCAGCCGTATCCGGCCACCACGACGCGCTTTGAGGCCAGCAACAGGTTCATGGCCCGCAGATATCCGTCTATGGTGGACTGGCCCGTGCCGTACCGGTTGTCAAAGAGGTGTTTTGTGTGTGCCTCGTTTACAAGTATGACTGGATAGCGCAGCTTGCCCTGCTCCTTTACTGCCCTTATGCGGTTAACTCCTGCAGTGGTCTCCTCGGTGGCCCCGAGTATCTTTAGGTTTGCAAACCTTGGATCAAAGTGTGCTTTTATGTTCATGTCCGCCCCATCGTCGGTGAGTATGGATGGCTTGTGTTCGAGCACCTTCTCTATGCACCAGTCGTACTCCTCTGGGGTCTGGCCGTTCCACGCATACGTGTGTATTCCCTCTGATGCCAGAAATGCCGCAATGTCGTCCTGCGTGGTCAGCGGGTTGCCCCCGCAGCATGCCACAGTTGCCCCTAGTTCCTTTGCCCCCATCAGCAGGACGGACGTCTCTTTTGTTATGTGGAGGCAGAATCCCAGCGTTACGCCCTCAAGCGGCTTCTTGTCCTTGAGGCGGCCTATGGTGTTGTCGAGTATCTGCATGTGCGACCTGGCCCACTCGTATGAAGTTCTGCCCTGTTGTACTAGATGTTCGCCCTCTTTTACCTTGCTCAACAACGGCACGCCTTGGCCATGCTATAAAATCCTATGTTGATGGCTGTTGTACGGCTTGGCTATTGTACATGGGTATATCTGGCTTTTTTGGCCCATGTGGGGATGTAACTGTTTACGTCTAGCGTAAACAACTTGCCAAATTTATGCCTAGAATCAGTCATTCAGGCGTGGGAACGTAAGCAGTTACATGATGTCAGCTGTTTTCAGCAACAGTACTGCGCAGCGGTTCGATGCTTCGTGCCAGACTGTCGATCTGATCTTTGATGTCTTTGATCATCTCGTCTGACAGATCAAATATCTTCTGATTATTCTTCTTTGCATTATTGGACCAATTGCGGATATCGTTTAGATTTTTGATGTGGCTTTCAATATCTTGCATGCACTTATCGATTGTAGTCCAGTCGATCCCTCTGTCTTGGGATTTTATGCGCGTGCAGAGAGCTTCTGCTAAGGACAATCCCGCATAAAAGATTATGTCGTTTGATTGTTCGTTCTATTGTACCGAAATTAGGTCGCACTAACTTTGGCGAGATCGCATCCTACCTACAGACCGGTATCAAGCACATAGTACCAAAGAGGCTAAAACACGAA
>RKRU01000007.1 GCA_007571225.1 Nitrosopumilaceae archaeon
CACGAAGCACCATATCACGAGCCTACGGCCTAATTCCCGAATCATATTTTGAACTGGTGCACAAGCGCATCATTGCCACGATTGGTATAGGACATGCCGCTTCAGACAAAAACACTTAATAGTACCGTATGGTGCAGTACCAACATGCACAACATACAGTTGGAGAGTCTTGAAGGCGTCGGTCCCGTGACCACGCGCAAGCTCTCAGATGCAGGAATACACAACATAATGGACCTCATAGTCCGTGGACCTGTCGAAGTTTCAGAGATAACTGGAATGGAGAAGGAGACGGCAGAGAAGATCGTCAACAAGGCCAGACAGCATCTAGTCGAAGAAGGCCAGCTCACAAAAGACTTTGTCAGTGCAAGCGAGATCTACAAGCACAGACAGAGTATCGGCAGGATAACTACCGGTACCAACTGCCTTGATTCCCTCTTCCGCGGGGGACTAGAGACACAGGCACTAACAGAAGTCTATGGAGAGTTTGGTTGTGGAAAGACGCAGTTTGCTCACACGATGTCCGTAATGGTTCAGAGGAGCAAGGAGGAAGGAGGTCTTGATGGCAGTGTTCTGTATATAGACACGGAGAATACCTTCAGGCCTGAGAGGATCGTCTCCATTGCACAGGCACACAACATGGATCCCATAAAGGCACTAGATAACATCACCGTGGCCCGTGCGTTCAACAGCTCGCACCAGACACTGATCCTTGAGGGAGCAGGACCGGTCATTGAGGCAAACAACATCAAGCTGATCGTAGCCGATTCAGCAGTTGGACTGTTCCGTTCTGAGTATCTGGGCCGTGGAACACTCTCAAACAGGCAGCAGAAGATCAACCACTTTGTGCACCTGCTTGCACGTACCGCAGAGACATACAACTGCGCCGCAATAGCAACCAACCAGGTAATGGCGTCACCAGATGTCTTCTTTGGGGATCCAACTCGTCCAATCGGCGGAAATGTGGTTGCCCACACAAGCACGTATCGGATTTACTTTAAAAAGTCCGGTAAAAAGAGGATCGCCCGCATGGTCGACAGCCCGCACCACCCAGAGGAGGAGGTAATCTTCGCCCTCGGTGAAGCCGGTGTTATAGATCCCGAAGGTACGGAAACCAAGACCAGAAGGACAAAGAGCACGACTGTCAAGACCACCACGGCCGGAGCTACCACGACTGCCTCCACACCTACTGCCCCACCACCCACCACCACTGCTACAACCACTGCCCCAGATGCCAGGAGCACTACCGGAACGGCCACGCCTGCAGGTACGCCCAAGACCGAACCGAGCGTAGATGCTATTGTGGGTCTGGACACAGACGAAATCGACCTTACAGACATCTAAAACCCAATCCATCATTCTTTTTCTTTTTTTTTTGAAAAAATTTACAGATTATAGTACAGCAACCGTTTATGCCAAACCCAAACAGTACCACACTACAAGACTGTAGATGCGCCACCCGTCGTATGGGAATGCCTACAACCGTTCTGGCACGGGGAGCACATTTAGTTAAAATAGGGTCATACAGCCTGAACCATATGGCAACTAAAAAATCACATGGCCGTTCACATGGATTCAGGCACAAGTCTCGTTCTGTAATGACCAAGCGGGCCCCAAGGGGAGTATCGTTTCTGCTCCGAGAGTACCATAAGGGCCAGCAGGCACTTATAATAATAGACCCTCGCCAGCACAAGGGCCTGCCCCACAGGCGGTACCACGGCAAGGTGGGACTGGTTACAAACGTAGGAAGGAGATCAGTCACCTTGGATGTAAAGCTTGGAAACAAGACCAAGACCCTGATTACCCGGTTGGATCACATAAAACCGTTCGGTGTATGATATGGAAGAGGTACGCAACAGGCAGTCTATATCACTACCTGAGGTAAAGGAGATACTAGGTATGGTGGAGCCAGAATACATGGATCAGATCCAACGGTGGACGTACGACTATGTGTCAAAGTTTTCTGACATCACATCTGAAGATGCTAGGGAGATGAAGAGCATGCTTGTAAACGACTGCAACTTGACAGAGGACGAGGCAGTAGAGATTGTAAACATCAGGCCTACGAGCATCGCGGAACTGCGCTCCTTTACGTTTGGATGGAAGAAGCTAATACTTGCAGAGACGCTCGAGAAGATGTTGCAGATAATCAAAAAATATTCGCCCCCCAAGTAATGGCAGCCTGCAGAATATGGCATTATACACTTGCCATGGGCAATGGTCAACAAACATAAACTGCATCCTCGCACGCCAGACGCGCCTGTACCTAGCAGAGCAGGCAGACTGTGGTATGTGCAGCATGGTGCGGCGTCGTATCTGTAGCAGTCTGGATCATACGGGCAAACCTCAACAGCAAAATAAGGAAATGATTACTGTATGCGCTAGGCGCGCAGGGTCATGACCGGACGGGAACCGCGCCAGGCGCGGCGCAGGGGCGGTCCAAATACAGGCAGAATACAGAGGCGCAAAAGACTTGGACAACACTTTCTGACTTCGCGCCATGTTGCAGAAGAGATAGTCACAGCAGCCGATATCTGCAACACCGACGTGGTCTTTGAACTTGGCACGGGCCATGGAGTGCTTACGGGCCTG
>RKRU01000006.1 GCA_007571225.1 Nitrosopumilaceae archaeon
AGATTAGACGTAAGCAATTTGCGGAATTTGTGCCCGAGATTAGCCATTCGGGAGGGAGGGAGCCAAACAGCTGCTAGGTGATTATAGAAGAGGGTAACCTGTAACCAAGTGCACATGTTGTAGGGCGTATCGACGATTCCGGTTCACCCACGGGCCGAGATTCCCCAAAATACATGATCCGGCCGTTAACTGTTTACGTCTCCCACGCCTGAATGATTAATTTCAAGCACAGATTTGGTAAATTGTTTACGCTGGACATAAACAGTTACCACTCCCCCACAACACCAGTCATGTGAATAGTTACAATGCCAGAAGACTGGTATAAAACAGGCAGTCACAGGACACTGCTTACTAGGCACTGCTTGCCGTTAGTTATTCAACACCACATTCAATGTTTCAAAACTGCTTGCTAGGCACTGCTTGCCGCCACCGCTAGGCACGGGTATCAGTTTTGATCCGACATTTGAATATTGATCATACATTGTCATGACGCAGATCAATGTTGGAGAATGTGTCATGTCCCTTGCAGGTCCTGAGTGTGTGGTGTATCTTTTTGATATTGTTGTGGGCTACAGATCACGCTAGGCCCTGCATGCGCCATATATGTACGGAGTACATCTGTTGAACAACCATAGCGCTGCCAATCCACACAATGCAGGCGAAAGAGTGAAAAATTAGTAGTTGTAACGTATGTTGTGAGTATACAAGTCCTCCAATATGAGTTTCTGGGACCTATAAAACTCTCCGAGTGGGGCCCGCCGATGGGCGAGCTTGTCTATATGATAATGGGTAGAGACAAGGACAGGTTCAACATGCTGTACGTAGGGGATTGCGACAATACCGACGACAAGGCATTCTTTGTACAGCACGAGCAGTTCAAATGTTGGGTTGAACGTGCAGGATCCGATACGTCCCTATACTTGGCGGTATTTCCCATGAAGGACTCGGATGCAAAGCGTAGGCAGACCGTCCTGAGCCGCATAGTGGCAAACTACCACCCACCGTGCAATCCTGTAAATGCAGAAACGATCAGGCCCAGCTACAACGTGAGACGCACCACACCAGACGATACGGAGAAAAAAGACGGACTTGATGCGGCGAGCAGTACTGAAGAGGTAGAAGGGATAGCCACTCCAGGAATATCGTGTCCGTGCTGCGGTTCTTCCATGCACAAAGAGAAGGCGGTGAGTGTCACCTCATCCCTCTATCGGTGTAGCAGCTGTGGTATGAGCGATACCCGTATTGACTGATGATAATGTCAACACCAGTTTTGGTTTCGATGGTTTTTTAAACCCGCTACATATCTTGATCGGCCCAACCGGCTGGGGGCAGTCTTGGAGTACTAGTTACTGCTACAGTTGCTGTCGTATCTGTTGTTTTGGTGGTTGCTGCGGTTGCTGCTATTGGACAGGTGATGTAAAAAGCCCATACTGTGTAAGATTCTCCCCAGAATACTGGACCCAGACAGTCTCAGATAATGACTTTGTCAAAAAATATAGCAGAACTTATTGTGTTGTAGATTAAGATCCGACAAATGCCATGATTGGTATAGTTAGTTTTATGATAATATAATGGCGTTGAAATCATGCCATCTTTGTGTATTTGATGTTGCCGCATCTGTGATCAGGTCAGGTTGGGCGTAAACAACTGGCCAGCACCCAGTATTCTGGAGAGAACCATATGTAAACATACAACTACAGTAGCCATTAGGCGGCCGTGTCCGTATAAGCAGCTCAAGACGTACTCCACACAGGTGCGCCACTCCCCACACTGCACTACAGACTGCAGTATCGCTACACTTAATCCTGACGGGTCTGGTTCTGTACCTTGAATATCTGCTGCAGCGTCACATCCATCGCCTTTTTGAGATGGTCAAACTCTCTTACGGAGTGCATCTGTCCCTCTACTAGCATTTTCAGTATCCTTACGGTATCCTTCTCAAAACCGTTTGAGGCCACTATCTCCATAGCGTTCAATCTAGACAGCGTGTTGTCGAGATCCTTGAGCATCTCGTCAGACGGTTTGTGTTTTTTGTCCATGGTCATACGGGGGGCATCATCAATATGAACTTACAAAAGCTCCTCATCTATCGGGTTTATGGGATCCACATACTGACTGCACTTGCACAGGGGAACTGAGCAGCTGCCTACCCTTATGAGTGAGGCAGCATCTTTGCTGCCCCGGTGTGCTTCGTGTGTGTGGTGACACCTGTTACAGTTCATGCAATATAGCAATATCACCTTATTATAAATCCGGTTGCCATCTGTGAATTCCCAGTTTCTCGGTCCGTGTCGGACAGATCTCGGCATGCCAGACACGGTCACTAACAGATGCAAGTTCAGCACAAGCGGTTTGTCTGATTGGCACTAGGCATCAAACATTAAGGCACTTTGTACATAGTGAAAGCATAAAAGTTCCGTTGCTTAGTGGAAGAAAAAATTAACAATCGTGTCAGTACTTTTTGACAAGGGGGTACTAATGCAAAGTCGGATATCACAATACAATGACAGAACAACTACCAACCGGAGACGAATTTCTACCGAAAATAACCACGGATGAACTTATGGCCCTGATCCAA
>RKRU01000033.1 GCA_007571225.1 Nitrosopumilaceae archaeon
ATATACCCGCGTTTGCCCCCGCACTTTTCTGCAATCGGGTACGGCGTCTCATCCATATGCAGGTATTGAGCCGTTTTTACAGATTCGATCATCTCTTCGTGTGTCTCTACGAGATTGTTGCCCACCGCTTGCAGGCACTGGTTTACGCTGGTCCTACGTAACCGTTTACGTTCCCCTCCCCCATGAATGACCGATTTTAGACACAAATTTGGCAAATTGTTTACGTTGAACGTAAACAGTTACGCGGGATGTAGCTTGTGTGGCGTGTTTTCGTGTGCCAAGGAGTCCATACAGGATGAAATGCAGGTCATTTGTCTGGTGCGGCCTGGTAGACTGACGGCTCGGATGTAAACATACGGGCAGTCACTGCGCAGGGCCACAGGCAAGAAGCGCCGGCTTAGCATCGGTTACGGCCTGCATGGTGCGCTCAAGCAACATGACAAGCTCGTCTTTTGTAATTGCAAGCGGGGGCACCAACATTATGATGTTTCCCAACGTGCGTAAGTATACGCCGCGCCTTTTGCCCGCCTCATACATTATACGGTTTATAGATGTGGCAGGACATATGGGTGCCGCATCCCCCCTGCCCGATACCAGTTCGGCTCCAAGTAGCATCCCCATGCACCGCACGTCTCCCACTATGTCGATATCAGAGAATCTACCCTTGTACTCCTCAAGGGTGGCCGCAGTACGTGTTACGTGTCGTATCAAATCATATTTTTGGTACATCTCGAGGTTTTTGATTGCAGCAGCGGCTGCAATTGGATTGCCCGTGTACGTGTGGCCGTGAAAGAGGTGCCTCTTCTCGTTGTACGCGCCTAGAAATGAATCATAGACCTCCCGGGTGGCCAAGGTGGCGGCCATAGTAAGGTAACCACCAGTCAGCATCTTGCCGTACGTTACGATGTCCGGCTTAGAGTCTAGGGTGTGGTAGGGGGACATCATCCCAAGCCTTCCGAACCCCGTTGCCACCTCGTCGACTATAAGTAATACAGCATTTCTCCTGCACAAGCGGCTCACCTCGCGCTGAAATTGTTTGGGATATATGCGGACACCTCCTGCCAGTTGTGCGCCACTCTCCATTATTATGGCAGCAACATCGCTACGGGAGAGCTCCTCGTCGATGCGGTCTAGACACGAGTTCATCTGCTCCTTTTGTGGGGGCGCGCGCGGGTCTGTCCTTACCGGAACTGGTACTGCCACACCCGCAGGCACATAGTGCCCGAGGCTTCCAAAAAACTCTGGAACATACCCGGCAGACATCGCTCCTAGCGTGTCGCCATGGTATCCACCTTCAAGGGATACTATACGATTGCGGTCCCGCTGTCCCGAATTTGACCAGTACTGGACGGCCATCTTTAGGGCGATCTCGACTGCGGTGGAGCCGTTGTCAGAGTACATCACGCGGTGCATTCCAGGCGATATCTCCACTAGGCGCTCTGCTAGCTCCTCGGCAGGCCCGTGAGTCATGTTGAACATGGAGGAGTGCTGTAGTCGTTCTGCCTGTTGCGTGATGGCTCGTATCAGTTCGGGGTTTGAGTGTCCCCACACATTGCACCACATCGATGCTACCCCGTCGATCATCTGGTGGCCCCACGAGTCGGTCAACCAAACCCCGTCGGCACTTGTGATGGAATCAAACCTGCTCCATTCGGACATCTGTGTGTTGGGATGCCATACGCTAGACGGTGCTTCTGTATTCACTAGTGTGAGTTATGTTGTATCCATTATAAACAACGTTGCCCGTAGCGGTGCGGCAGGACGGGCGGCCCTGCATGCCGCGCACTGTCAGTATGCATCCAGTTCGCAGTGTGTGTCTTTGGATTATGTTCGGAGTGGAATGGCCCGCGCACTAGCAACCGTTGTTTAGGTCGTGTCGTCTGTGGCAGTAGAGGACCACTCGAACAGAATGGCGTTTCATCCAGAGTATGGATGTCAGGCACACGAAGACACGCCGCACAAACTACATACCGCTTGCGCCATACTGGAATTGCCCAGTATTCCAGAACGGTTAAAAAACGCAGTCTCCGAACTAACATTCCGACTGACTGTCCGTACATGCCCCGCCACACGATCTGAATAACCAAAGTCACAAAATCATCCAAAAATACTTCGAAAAAAACACGACTTTTGTAGAATGATTTGGGTTAACTACAGTCACTCACCGTAGTTTACGGTGTAGTGGTCGTGGGGATGGCGTGGGATCCGCTCTTAGTGATCCGTTGCAGCTGCCCATACGGCGTTCAGGCCATCCGCAAAATCCGATACTGTGGCGAATGTGGATACTGCGAACACCATATACTTGACCAATTTGTAAAGCATACACTTTCATACAGAGGTTGCTTTCGGTTCTGTCAAGTAGCTGGCTTTATCACAAGGTGAACGCCAAATCTAATATCATAAACTGGATCACCGTGCTGGTCTTTTAAACCTGAGCGCGCTATGTTGATAATGTTTACATGCATTATGATTTTTGTACGGTCATCCAGCACATACTCATTGGCTTCATTTGCTAGACTATCATACGGCATGTCTTCAACCTCTATGCTCTTTGA
>RKRU01000031.1 GCA_007571225.1 Nitrosopumilaceae archaeon
TATTCAGGCACTTTGACGACATACGAGCAGGCGGCGGCATACTGTACAACTCAGATCTAGACGGCACGGACACCATGCGCCTAGGCACGCTAGATACCCCGTTTCGCGAGAGGTTGCACGACATGCTAGAGGCACGCGGAAAACCGTTTACAATATCTGGCGCCGTTGAGTGCGCAAGGGAGGATGGCGCGGCCGTATACTCTGTATCGTTTAGGACCATACTGGAGAAGGCGGCAGAAGAGACGAACAATCCAAGACTGCGCGGTCTTGTAAGGCTGTACAATACAATAGCAGTATCACTCTCGCTTGGGATAACAGGCATGCCAGTCGGATCACTACTGGGCGCAATCGACAAGATATTTGCAAAGAAGCCTGCCGTAGCAGAGATGAACAAATCTGTTGCAGCACTCAGCCACGCACATGCATCAGATATCATGGACAAGTTTGCACACACCCTATCGGGAGTGCAAAAGCGGCCGCACACCATACTTGTACAGGGACACCAAGGAACTGCGCTGGGAAAGATGGCAAGCGGTTGCAGGTTCCAGCCGTACTATCCAATCACCCCCGCATCAGACGAGTCCGTGTTTCTAGAGGCAAACGACACACTAGACGTCACAGACGACAAGCACGGATGTACAGCAGTCATACAGACGGAAGATGAGATCTGTGCCATCGGCATGACCATCGGCGGGGCCCTTACCGGGACGCGCTCGGCAACCTGCACATCAGGTCCGGGCTTCTCGCTTATGACCGAAGCCTTGGGATGGGCCGGGATCAACGAGGTACCGATAGTAATAACAGACTATCAGAGAAGCGGACCATCTACGGGACTGCCCACAAGGCACGGCCAGGACGATCTACTCTCCACCATACATGCAGGACACGGAGATTTTCCAAAGATCGTGTATGCATCAGGCAGTGTGGAGGAGAGCTTTTACGACACCGGAAACTGCTTCAATTATGCAGAGACATTCCAAGTACCGCTGATCCACCTCATGGACAAGTTTCTTGCAAGTACGGTTCTTACCTGCAACAGGTTCGATACTGACAAGATCACCATAAGGAGGGGCAAGCTGCTCGACTCGCTGCCCGAAGGGAACAACTACCGGAGATTCGAGCTCACAAGTGACGGCATATCGGCGCGATCTAGACTCGGCATGGAGAACGGCATATTCTGGAATACAGGAGACGAATCCGACGAGGCAGGCCATATAACAGAGGATCCCGTGATGCGGGTAAGGATGATGGACAAGCGCATGTCGCGACTCGAACTTATCCTAGATACCATACCAGATGAGGAACAGACAGTCTCGTTTGGAGTAAGCGAGTTTACCATAATATCATGGGGTTCGGCCAAGGGTCCCATAATGGATGCAATCAGAATGTTAAGAGAGGAGGGTACAGAGGTGGGGTTCATACAGCTCAAACTGCTACATCCGTTTCCGGCCAAGCGCGTCGCATCCCTCCTTGAGAACGGCGGCGCCAAGACCATAATAGATGTGGAGGCCAACCAGACGGGGCAGATGGGAAAATTGTTTGTACAGAACCTCAAGCGCGAGATCGACTATTTCATACTAAAGTACTCCGGCAGAGCAATGACGTGTACAGAGGTGTACGACTCGCTGAAGAGGATAATAAACGGGACTGCAGATAGGCAGGAGGTACTGATGTATGGCGCTTAAGGTGGCAGACTACAAGACTGAAGTGTACAACGACTGGTGTCCCGGATGTGGTGACTTTGGAATAGTGAATGCAATTCAGATGGCTCTGGCCGAGATGAATATACGCCGCGACAGGGCTGCAATATTTTCTGGAATAGGGTGCTCAGGCAAGACAAGCCATTTTATCAACACATACGGCATCCATACCCTACATGGTAGGGTACTGACATTTGCCCAAGGTGCAAAGATCGCAGATCCCGGTCTTACCGTGGTGGCAGTAGGCGGGGACGGGGACGGCCTCGGGATAGGAGCAGGACACTTTGTGGCCGCAGGAAGACGCAACGTAGACATGACGTATATAATATTTGACAACGGTGTGTACGGACTTACAAAGGGGCAAGCATCACCTACCCTGAAGCTTGGAGAGAAGACAAAGTCGCTTCCGTCTGCAAACACAAACTACAACGTAAACCCTATAGGCTTAGCAGTAGCAAGCGGCTTTACGTTTGTGGCACGCGGATACTCATATGACATAAGGCACCTCAAAAAACTGATCATGCAAGCAATCAGCCACAAGGGACTTGCTTTCCTAGATGTGCTGCAGCCATGCCCCACATACAACGACATCAATACCAGAGACTGGTATGCAGGAAAGGATATTGCTGAAGAGACACAGAGCAGGCACTCCCGGATATACAAGCTTGAAGATACAGAGTACGACCCCACCGTAAACTACAACGGAAGGGAGGAGGTAGACAGGCACCTTGCACAAGCGCTGGTAAAATCACTTGAGTGGGGAGACAGGATTCCAACTGGCGTCTTTTACAAAAACGAGCTCATAAGCCCATATACAGAGAGAATCGAGGATAATATTCCAAACTACTCTGAGAACCCGCCGGCGCAGCAGAACATATCAAAAAACGGCACAGCCAATACCGATCTGTCGCAGATACTTGACTCACTTGAGGTGTGACTGTATGCATTCATACGGCCCTGCCGCCTGCAGTCACAGCTGCAGTCACAGATGAGATCCCATCCCCACAGCATGCCCGTGCAGAACTGTAGCAAACACGATTGCAGTCCACATATACATACACAAACTACGCCGTTTGCAAGCTAATCTGCCACGCATTAAAGTATCTCTAACTTATTGCCTGCCAGTACAAGGCCTATGACGGGTTTGGGGGCACTGGTGTCACACGGCCGAACCAGATTTATCACAACAGGGTAACCGTTTACGTCCTCCATACTTAGATGACTGATTCTAGGTACAAATTTGGCAAATTGTTTACGCTGGATGTAAACAGTTACACGACAGGCGCAACAGGAATGGCAAATAGCAGGTGTCAAGAATATGGGCCAACACTCAGGTATAATGACAAACCATTCACAGGTCCGGTTGTAGGATTTTGTGCTATGTCTAGTACAAAAATCAACTGTAAAAAGGCCCCGTTAGCCGTGCAATGCTGGTTTTTCAGTCGTGTTTGGACGTATATGATAAGGTCGTCACATATACAAGGTCGTCACATATACAAGGTCGTCACACACATACAAGAAGCAGACAAAGTAATAGATCTGCCAACAAAAGAGGGGGACAATTACCCACACGGATAAAAAATTAAGGAACCACTATGCAACGTATGTTGTGAGAACATGCGAATTCTGCGGTTCGTCCCTAGGTGACAGATCATGTTACTTTTGCGGAAGGGGATGTTGTACGTCGTGCATGACAGACGACAGGTCCAGATGCAAGCGATGTTACATAAACAAGACAAGGTTGGGATGGAAACAGCTGGTCAGAAAGAACAAACTGATCTTGATCTTTGCCGGATTCCTGTGGTTTTATGCAGTGTTTCCAGGCCCGTTCCTTCCAGGACTCGACCCGACATTTTATACAATCTCCCTCGTTGCCGCAGCGCTGATTATGATTCCAATCTGTCTTGCCCTATTCTTCTGGTCACTTAATCCCCCAAACTCCGACCTTGGCAGTAAGAGTAAGTAACTGCACAATACCAAGGTTTCTTCTTCCAGGTTTGATTTTTGATGTAAGGTGATTTTTGATGTAAGGTGATTTTTGATGTAAGGTGATTCCCACATACAAACTTTAGAAATATGCTATTACCTGTTGGCATACAGGGATACTGTTTTTCCCACTCTGCCTGCCATCTCCCTCCTCCTTTCCTGCCTGTTTCCTCCCACCACCACCACCAACTAACACATCTACTGTAACAATTCAGGCCTCACATGCCCAAATATTTGATTATATATTTAAATTCAGCAGAACATTTATGCTGGACCCAAGCAATTAGCCTTCACAATTACTGTCACCACCACCACCACCATCCCATGTAGATTCACACACCAATACTATATTGAAACAGAACATAACACAATCTGAATCTGAGGTTCACACATACTAGCGTCCTTAGTAATTACAAACAATGGAATCTATTACGCACCAAGACCACATACACTATAAAAAACAGGGGATGTGGTGGACAGGTGATGTGCTCGTATGCGGGCGATCCAGTGGAGATGCACAGGTAATGAGAAGACAGGTTATGTGGTGGACCTTTACTGGATGTCGTCCACAATCATCTTGAACTGATCCAGCTTTTTGTTCACTTCTTCAATTCCAGCAACAAGAATCTGCTCTGGACTAAGTGCCCCCGTGGATTCTACAGTTAGAATTTTCTCATTGCCAGAATTGCCTTCCACTAGTACTGATATCGTAGACGAGTTCCATTTTGCATGCTCGGTCCCACGTCCCAGCCTTGCATAGCATTCAACCTTGATCTTCTGCTCGGGTGCAAGGCTGACTATTGGTATCTTGTCGGAGATGGGTTTTATCTGGCTGTCTTCAGAAGACATGCTCCCAGAGAATATGGTACGCGTAACGTCCGAGTTCTCAGAATCAAGAATCAGCATCACCCGGCAGTTGGAGCATCCAACATCATTGTTACAAGGACACTCAGACTGTTCATAGAATCGTGATAGGTCAGTCTTCAGTGGGATGAGGCCCAGCCTGTGCGACAGGCCCTCGTCAGGTAGCATGGATGTGTTCTCTATGACATCCACACTATCGACTGCAAATATTGGAATACCGTTGAGGCATATCCTCCTGAGCGCGTTTGCGTATGGCAGTGAAACATCTTTCAATCTTATGGATATTTTTTTAGCATCTTTGCTGATTATCTCCAATGATGACAAGTTCTAATTGTAAGCTTTGAACTCCCCATAAAAGCTTAGCTTGCAGTAACTGTGGAATTATATACATACATTCAAAAACGTACGATAGCCTAATTCTTCGTAACTGTCTACGTCCCACACGCTGAAATGACTGATTCTAGGCACAAATTTGGCAAATTGTTTACACGGGACGTAAGCAGTTACTCCAGAACAACATCAATAGTTGCTGCCGATAATAGGCATACATTATATTTGGGTCACTGACGGCGCACTATATGGCCAATCCGAACGTACTGAAGATGGCGCGCGAGTTAAAAAAGGCATCCACTGCGCACAACGCTCCCATATGGGCCAAGCTCGCAGAGTATGCACTAAAACCGTCATCCGCACGGCGAAACATAAACGTAAAGAGGATTGGGCAGATTACAAAACCCGGTGATGTAGTTGTCTTTCCAGGCAAGGTGCTAGGCACCGGAAGCATGCCGCACGACATCACACTCTACTCCTTTGCAATATCAGCACGCGCCATAGCAAAGATCAACGAGTCTGGGGGCCGCGTAGTTACGCACACCAGTATCATACAGGACAACCCTACAGGCAGGGGGGTACTGCTGCTTGGCTGACGGTACGAATGGCCCTGCCGCCGCAGGCACGGAACTTGTAGACGGTGGATCAACTGAGGTTATCACCATATCACCTGAGACCATGAGGAAGATGATGGACTCTTGGAAGCCTAAAGGCGTAACAAAGATGGTCATGCAACCAAAGACGGATCGGAGAGCACAAAAAAAGTCTACAGAGAAGACCGCAGAGGGATCGCCGGATGGAACAGACAGGCCCATCGTGGTGGACACCACCAACCACATCGCAGGACGGCTCTCGTCACACGTTGCAAAGCTCCTGCTACAGGGAAAACGCGTCTCGCTTGTGAACTGCGAGAAGATAATGATCAGCGGTACGAGGTCAAACATCATACACGAATACAGGCAGTTTCTAAAGATCAACAGTATAATCAACCCAAAGCACGGGCCCGTACATTATCGCAGGCCGGACACCATAATATCGAAGATGGTTCGCGGAATGCTCCCGTTTGAAAAGAAGCCGTCAGGTAAGACTGCATACAAGCGGCTGCGTACATACATAGGGTCACCAAAGGAGTTAAAGTCCATAAAGAGGATTCAGTTTGAAAAGGCAAAGATAAAAAGAACCCCGTCATCATACGTCACCATGAAGGAACTCTGCAGGGTAATAGGGTGGACCGAATGACGACACCAAAGACTGAGATATATTATGCAACACGCAAGACTGCAGGCGCGCACGTATACATCACAAAGGGAAGAGGCATGGTAAGAATCAACAACATTCCACTTGAGATGATTCAGCAGGAGGTGGCAAGGGAGATGATGCTAGCGCCGCTTGAGATCATAGGAGAACTGAGATCAAAGGTGGACATATCCGTACGCGTCAAGGGCGGCGGATTTGTAGGACAAGCAGGAGCGGCTGCAATAGGCATATCAAGAGCCCTGACAGGATGGACAAAGTCAAAGAGGGAGCCCCGCGACCACCCGTTCTCAAGGTCTGTAAGGGACTCACTGCGCAAGAGAATAGCAGAATATGACAAGTACCTGATAAGCGGAGATGCTAGGCGCAAGGAACCCAAAAAGTTCGGCGGTCCAGGCGCCAGAAGAAGAAAGCAAAAATCATACCGCTGACAATGAAGGCAGTAATAATGGCAGGCGGCCTCGGTACAAGAGGCAGACCATATACTGAATATTTTCCAAAGGCAATGACGCCTGTACGCGGACGGCCACTCGTCAGTCACATAGCAAGGTATGCCGGCTCCTTTGGATTTATAGACGGGATTGTAATTGTGACCGACCTTGAGGGGTTGGGTGGTCAGATACGTAACTATTACAGCAGCAGAAACGACGGGGTCAGATGTCCGGTTACGTTTGTACAAGACTCGCAGAGCGGGACTGGAGGTGACCTGCTACACATACGCGACGAGCTTGGAGACGACGGACAGTTTGTATTGTGGTTTGTAGACAACTTGTGCGCAGTGGACTTAGAGGGCATGTACAGACGGTTTCAAAACAGCGGGAGCATGGCATGCGTAGCGACACGCTCAAAGCGCGCAGAGGAGACGGGTTTTGCTAAAGTAGATAACTTTGGCATCGTCACGGAGTTTATGGAAAAGCCGGTAATCGAGCTACCCGTACCAGAATGCCTTGGGGTGTACATATTGGACTCTGCCATACTGGCAAGGGTATCATACCTGATGGATGCCAGTAGTAGTAGTAGTAGTAGTAGTATTACAAGCAGGCATCGCAAGAAGAGTAGTGGTACGGATACGGCAGATGTACGCACAAGCGTCAACCTCTCAAGTGACATACTAGAAGACCTCTCAAGGGAGGGTGCCATAAGCGCCTTTGACATAGGGGATGCCGAGTGGATAGACATGGAATCGCCTGCTGTCATGGGCCGAAACGGGGCAAGAATAGACAGGATAGTATCGCGCATGAACCTAGAGATGAAGCGACGTGGGCCCTAGCGGCAGCCTACAGTTGCAGTACGATCAACTAGCGGCAGGGCGGCCATCCCGCTATTTCTCTGCAGCGCTACAGCCTCAAACCGTGATATCTCCCCCTCAAACCTTAACGTCCTGCCAATCTCGTCAATTCCGTCTAAAAGGGTCCGGCGGCGGTCCTCCTCGATCTCAAATGGAATTACTGTTGGAACGGTCCCAGACGAGTACGCCTCTGACGGGTCTTGGGTGGCCTCCTTCCCCACATCCTCTTGCTTCGAGTTAATGGTATAAAATGAATAGGAACCTGACGGGTCTTGGGTGGCCTCCTCCCCCACATTTTTTCGTGGAGGCCCTGCACCATACAGCCGGATCTCACGTGCATCCAAGTCTACCTCGACTTCACCATCGAATCTGCGTATCATCCCCACGACATTCTGCGGAAGGGTAATTGGCAACAGCCCGTTCTTAAAGCAGTTACTGTAAAAGATGTCGGCAAACGACGGTGCCACTACAACTGCAAATCCATAGTCGGCGAGCGCCCATACTGCATGCTCCCTACTTGAACCGCATCCAAAATTCTCGCCTGCAACCAGTATGGAGGACCCATCGTACCTTGGGTCGTTCAGGACAAAGTCCCTGCGCGGCTCTGCCTCATTGCGGTTCTCATACCGCCAATCGTAAAAGAGGTACCTTCCAAAGCCAGACCGCTGTACAAGTTTGAGAAACTGTTTTGGAACCAGTTGATCTGTATCCACGTCTGACTTGTCAAGCGGGGTGACTATGCTCCGTACCATCTCAAACGGCTTCAATCAGACCCACCTCCCTCACATCCACAAAATGTCCGTGTATGGCGGCCGCTGCTGCCATTATTGGACTGGCAAGGTGCGTCCTCCCCCCGGTCCCCTGCCTGCCCTCAAAGTTTCGGTTAGATGTACTGGCACACCGCTCGCCGGGCATCAGTATGTCCGGGTTCATACCAAGACACATACTGCATCCAGACTCCCTCCATTCGAATCCTGCATCTAGGAATATCCTATCCAGTCCCAAGGCTTCAGCGTCGCGCTTTACCTGCTGCGAGCCAGGTACCACCATGGCCTTTACTGCAGGGGCCACCCTGCTGCCCTTTACCACCAAGGCCGCCTCCATGAGATCCTCTAGCCGGGCATTTGTGCACGAGCCGATGAATACACGATCCAGTTTTATCTCTTGGATTGGTGTGCCGGGATCTAGTCCCATGTACTCTTGTGCCTTTCTGGCGCTGTCCCTTCTGCCTGCATCATTATAATTACCGTTGCCGTTGCCGCCGCCGGCATATTCATCCGGA
>RKRU01000005.1 GCA_007571225.1 Nitrosopumilaceae archaeon
GCCGGTAAACGGATGTGAAAACGTGGATGGGTCCATGAGCAACGTTCCGATCTGGGTGCTGTATATGTCACTGAAACCCCTGACGGGATTCCATGCGCCCTGATAAATCTGCTTTACCCCCACTCTGAGTTCACCGCCGGGCATGTCTGATATGCGTGCATTTATGGGGGTGAACCTGCTGGGTATGCCGGCACCAAAGTCATTTATCACTCCGCTTATTGATTCGTGCACGACGTACTGCTCCGTCTCGCTTGCAAGGAATATGCGTATGGACTCGCTGATGCCCTCATATAGAGCCTCCTGTATCAGCGCTGCTCTCTCGTCGGCGCCATCAAAGTCGCCTGTGTAGATTCTCTGGGTTAGGTTGTCCAGCCTGTCGTGCCTGTAGTTCCAGTAGGACGGATCGTTGAACCCTGGCATGTTTGAGAACCACGGAGAGTACATCTGGCTCAGTCCTGTAGAGTCATAGCGGACAAAGGCCGACTTGCCCCATCCTTCTGTGTATATGTGCCACTTTTGCTCTGCAGGGTCGGAGCCGTACACCACGACGAATGCCTTGTTGAGGTCACCATACTCCCTGTTTACTGCAAATCCAATCCTTTCCAGTTCGGATGCCAGAATCTCTCCTATGGACTTTCTAACCGGATCGTCGCTGCGGATGAAGAGCACTATCTCTACGGGCGCGTTGTCCTTCATCCAGCCTCCGCTTGTATCATCTTGATGTGCGCCCATCACTACCATCCTCTCTGAAATTATGCTCTCTGCATGTGCGGGGTTGTATCTAAAGTCAAAATTGGCCATCTGTTCTATTACGGTAAGGTACTCTGGATCGTAAGGCCCGTAGTGGGACGTTATGGCATTGCCGTATCCGCCCATCAGTTCGTTTACTATGAGATCCCTGTCCACCAAGTGGTTCAGCGCAAACCTCAATTCCCTGTCCTGAAACGGATTGAACGGTTCGTCGGATGTGGCCGGATTTACAAGCAGGCTGTAGGAGCCGCCAGACGAGTCGTAGACATGGAGCCCCTCGCGTGCCTGCTGGTCCTTCAGGCGGTCCGGTGGCATGCTGTAATAGTACATGTCAAGGTTGCCCCCGCGCACCTCCTCAAGCGCGGTGTTCTCGTCTACATACTGGATGAATCTGACTGAGTCTACGTATGTGGCAGTTTCTGCATGTGCCTCTTGGAAGAAGGCGAGCGTCGTTGGGGGCTGGGCTGCCACTCCAGTTGATGCTGCTGCCACTACTGCAAGCACGGCCAGCACAATTACTGCGACTGGTAGAACGGCGCGCATCCCAAAGACATCATGTAAAATACCCCTTCTCGCGCGCGGCATGTGTGGTGCATGAGAAGAATTTAGCAATACTGTAATTTTTTACAGTCAATAATAAAACTATTATCCCGGCGCTATATTGTCAGTCTGGGTTCGGGCCGAAAAATCCGTCAAGCCTGTTTGGGAATGGCGCGGGGCGGCACGCTGTTGGTAGGGTGGCAGTCCATGCGGGAGAGTACACGTAGTGTAACTGTTTACGACTAGAGCAAACGTTGCCAAATTTGTGCCTAGAATCGGTCATTTGGGTGTGAGGAACCTAAACAGTTACCACGTAGTAATCAAAGCAGGTATTTGCTCTTATAGTTAACGTTGGAAGCCATAAAATGGGCTTTTCAGATTGTTGTTTTTCATATTTTATCATGCATCGACTGTGACACGTGAGAATTCCCATCTGACACCGAATGTACGTCATACTAGAATCGTATTTGGAGGCCGGACCCATACATGCGTGTGGGAGATGCATCTGGGACGGTGACAGAACCATACGTAAAACCAAATCCCGGCCGCGCAGTGTCATTCATTGGTTTTGATATCTTCTTTGACTTATCACTACTGGAAAATATATCGTTGTCGATGAGGATTACTACGCACGGCAAGGAATGCTTTGGTGAACTACATGCAGACGAGATATCGCCTGATGATTGTCGATGAGGATTACTACGCACAGCAAGGAATACACTGCGGGAGGTTCACAACCATAATGTTCAATTATGGTTAGATTTTTAACGGATGTCACGTATTTTATGGCATGAAAAGATGCAGGTGCTGCGGCACGGGGTACGAAGATGTGGTGTTCTATTGTGCAAGCTGCTTAAAGTGCAACTTGTGCGACAGCGAAATGACTGCGGCCGAGATGTATGAACACTGTACGCGGCACCATGTCAAGTATACCGTGGACAATTCATACGTGAGGTGTGTGGCGTGTCCTAGTGGCGGCAAGCTGCCGCACCTTGTCGAGCATGTAATATCCAGTCATGCAGGCAGCAGGATGAGAGTCTGACTGCGACTGATATGGTCGTCATGCAGATTGTAGTCTCCGTCGTGTATTTTTCCTGCTTGGTTTGTGCATACGACACCGTGCATGCTGCTACTGCTACTGTACCGTGCATACGACACCGTGCATGCTGCTACATACTTTTTGTTGGGGGGTTGATGTGCGGGGGGCCAGCTGTACCGTGCATACGACACCGTGCATGCTGCTACTGCTACTGTA
>RKRU01000083.1 GCA_007571225.1 Nitrosopumilaceae archaeon
ACCTAAATCTTGTGGTGGAATGCCTACAGTCTGTGTTCCATATGCCTAGATGACTGATTGCAGGTACAAATTCGGCAGATTGTTTACGGTTGACATAAACGGCTACCCATGCCAACGAGGCATCTGCTGTGCAGAAAGGCACGCAGGCGGTTCATGCACTGTACGTGCATCCGAGCAGTTTGTTGTACAGTTCTACGGCACCGGCCTCGTCTTTTGGCCCCACGACCACGGCCGATCCCCTACTCATCACGCTCACGGAGAGATCGTTTGTCCGCATGGACAGTCCGAGTTCACCTAGGTTCTCCACTAGAAAACCCTCATTTCGCGCAACGGCGGTTATGGTATCTGCGTCTATCTCGAGTGCTACAGGTGGCGTTATGGCAAAGGTGCGCTTGCCCCTGTTCCTGCCACAGAGTTCTTCTAGCACCAGCCTGTCGCGCGCAGTAGCGTCGCTGTTCCTGCCACCGCTGCCACACACGGGACATTCCTGTACGCGAAATATCCTCGTGGTGTTAAACGCCATCCCTTCCAGATCTATGTGCAGTATCTTCTCTGACAGGGGGGGCTTCCTTCCCATTATCACCTTGACTGCCTCTGCAACCTCTATTCCGCCCACGACGGAAAGTATGGACGGATGGACCCCCTCTATACTGCATGTGGGCATCGAATCCTCGTCTAGTCCGGGAAATATGCAAAAGTAGCATGCGCTGGTGCCCGGCATTACGGTAAACACCTGGCCGGTCACACCTACTGCCGCACCCGTAACGAACGGGATCCCGGCCTCTATGCAGGCTTTGTTCAGGGCATACCTAGCATTGACACTGTCTAGTGCATCTACTACCACGTCGCATCCTGCAATAGCCTCTGGTGCATTTATCTCGTTTATCGACATGGCAAGCGGCTCTATCCTGCACTCCCTGCTGAGCCTCTGCAGCTTTCGCGCGGCAACCTCTACTTTCACCTGTCCCACATCCCCCTCATCGAAGATGGTCTGCCTGTGCAGGTTGGTAAGCTCTATGACATCGCGGTCGATAAGCCTCAGTGATCCCACCCCCATGGAGACGAGCCTAGTCGCAATTGGATTGCCAAGGCCGCCTGATCCCACCACGCACACCTTGGCCTGCTTTAGCTTCAACTGTCCATTGTATCCTATCTCTTCGAGCATCACCTGTCTTGAGAACCGGTCGAGCTCCCTTGATGTAAGTTCGGCCCCCGCAGTGGATCCGCCTGCAACGGCAGGCAGTATGTATATCTCGTCCCCGTCGTTTAGCTCCATTGCAGCACCTCCTGCAAACTTGGAGTTCTTTCCGTTTACGTACACGTTGATGAGCTGCCTTGGGGTTTTGCCGTCCGGCTCTAGTACGCGCCTAGCAAAATCGGGTCCGCGCAAAGCAGCTGCCTGCTCAAATGCATCGGCAAGCGAGGTGACGTCCATCTGCAGCTTCTCCTCCCCGCCACCTCCGGGATTGAGAACGGAGGGAACCACAAACGTTATGGATGCCATCAGCTTGCAACCTCTGCCAGTATGGCACGCGCGTCGGCTTCTACGGTCTCAGGCTTTTTGAGTACGCGCATAATGGCCTCAGTTGCCTTTAGTCCGTTTCCAGTAACATAACAGACCACAGTATCGCCTGCATCCACCCTTCCGTCTTCTATCATCTTCTGCAACGTGGCAATCGAGACCCCGCCTGCAGGTTCTGTAAATATCCCCTCGGTCCTTGCAAGCAGCAGTATGGCATCTAGTATCTCCTCGTCGCTGGTCTCCTCTGCGGTTCCACCATACTGTCTGAGGCGCCTCAGAACATACCTACCGTCGCCGGGATCCCCGATTGCAAGACTCTTTGCCACGGTATCTGGAATCTCGACTGGTGTCACGATCTGCGATCCCTGCTTGAACGCACTCACCACGGGAGCACACCCGTGGGGCTGTGCCGCACTAACCTTCATCTGCGAGACATCGCCTAGGAGCGATGCTGACTGCAGCTCCTCAAACCCCTTGCATATTGCATTGAGCATCGCGCCGCTGCCTACTGGTACCACCAAGTGATCTGGTACGTTCCAGCCCAGTTGCTCGGCCACTTCAAATGCGAGGGTCTTTGATCCCTCCACATAATATGATCTCATGTTAATATTGACCACCCCGATGTTCTGCCTGTCCCCTGCTAAGGCCGCCATCCTGTTTGCATCGTCATATGTCCCGTTTACAGCGATATAGTTTGCACCGTACGACAGCGCCTGTGCTATCTTGGCCATCTCTATGTTGCTTGGTGCAAAGACGTGACACGACATCCCCCCCTTTGCAGCGTGGGCAGCAGTGGCAGATGCCAAGTTACCTGTGGAGGCGCAGCCCACTTTGGACATGCCGAACTCCCTTGCCTTTGATACGGCAACCCCTGCCGGCCTGTCCTTGAACGAGAATGTCGGGTTCACCGAGTCGTTCTTTATGTACAGGTTCTTCAGGCCGAGCTCCTCCCCGAGTCTCTCTGCCCTGTGGAGTGGGGTCATACCCGCACCTATGCTTATGATGTTTGTCGCATCTGCGATCGGCAGTAGTTCTCTGTACCTCCAGTATGTCTGTGCCCGTCCCTCAAACAGCGAGGGTTCTAGTCTGGGCAGATCGTCATACCTGACATCTAGCGGCCCAAAGCACTCCTCGCACACATACCGGAACTCGGTGCCGTATACACGCTTGCACTCGCGGCACTCTAGACTAATCCTAGACAATATGTTGTGGCCAGTACAAGACATACTTAAAACATCCTAATATCGTGTTAAGTATTACTATATTGCAGGACTGGCCGCAACAGCGTATGAATCTACTGGCTTGTCGCTGTAATTTAAGTGGGACGATACAGGTAGCACAAGAGGCTGTCTTATCCCGTACTGTTCAGGTTCGGCGTGAATAACTTGCGGAATTTGTGCATAAAGTCAGTCATTTGCAGCATGTAGATAGATGTCGGGTGCTTGTAAAGAGGATCCTCTTACTAGGCAGCGTATAACTGCATTGTCTGGCACAAAAATAGCTGTAAACAGGGCCTCCAGCAGTGCTGTGTGGGTTTTTTCAGTTGTGTCCAAGTTCATGGTAGTTGTCACATATACACAAGGGACAGGTGAGATCATGCTTTTGTAGTATGCCGGGCAGGTAAAGTCATGGATTTTTTGTATGGTACGGGCAGGTGAAGCCAACAATGAATGGTCTTATGATGTTGCGAGAGGCAGATATGTTGATAACTGATACCCTAGAGTTCAGGATGCAACAGGTTGTAAGGAAGAGACCCGTTTCAATCAGAGTCACCGATAAGAAGAGAACCACCGGAGAGGACTTGGATTGAACCGCGCGGTAGGCCTTGTTCTCAACAGACTCATTTATGGTCTTGCCTTTGTTTTTCTATACCAGATGGTCGTTGTGGCTACAACGTCACTGCTGTCCATACCGCTTACGGGGAACCTCCAGGATCTTTTGACCGGGGTTAGGAATATCGGAGTTGAACAGGGGTACCTGCTGGTCTCTTGGTGGATTGCCTCTACCATAATCATAACCATCATCTCCATACTCATTGTACGATACAAGAGACACCTATCCCCGTACAAGGACGAGGCGGACATCGACATCCCGCCAAGGATCACCCCCGTTACCGCAATAATTATTGGCGCCATAATCTCGTTTCTGTTCTTCCTGCTTGATCTGGCCATAGGCTCCGTTGTGGAGATTGGAACTACTACTGACGTACAGGCAATCTATATTGCCGCAGTACATGGAGACTTTGTTCCCCTTTTAGTAGGTGCACTGTTTTCCATCATAGCCGGTTTCATAATTGTTGCAGTTGTAGGCAAGACATCCAAAGTCAAGGACATTGCAGGGGATGTTGACATTAAAAACCTTGCAAAGATTACATCAATAATTTCAAAGAGGAACAATAATGACGTAACCACCCTCTCTGACACGGCAGGGCTTCAACCTGGTACGTTGATTCACGTGGGGGAACAGCATGTTGAAGAGATACGGATCCATCTGATTGAATACAACAACAAGCACTTTGCAGGGAGGGATATCAAGGCAGTCGAGGACTGCCTGAACACTCATGACAACGAATTCGTTTCATGGACGAGCATTACCGGACTCCATGACGGTGGGGTAATCAAAAAGATCGGAGACTATTATAACCTTCATGTTCTTACGCAGGCAGATATCATGAACACACACCTCCGTCCAAAACTGGACATACAGAACGAAACCATCTTCTTGATTCTAAAACTGCCCCGTATCACCGAGGATGGCAAGCTGTTCATGGAGCATATAAGCCTGGTTTTTGGGAGGAACTTTGTACTGTCCTTTCAAGAGACGAACAACGATATCTTTGATCCCATACGAAGCAGGCTTGAGGAATCCATGGATAGGATGCGTTTGAAGGGACCCGACTACCTAGTATATGCACTAATTGATGCGGTTGTAGACCATTTTTACGTGATAATGGAGCATGTCGGCACCCAATCTGAGATCCTTGAGGAGGAATTGATGTCAAATCCTACCTCTCATACGTTGAGTGTTATACACACCATGAAAAGGGAGATGATTGCCCTGAGAAAATCAATCTGGCCACTGCGCGAAGTGATCGACGGACTGGAGAGGACAGATGCTACATTGATACATGATGAAACCAAGCGGTATCTACGTGACGTCTATGGCCATACTGTACAGGTCATGGATAATATTGAGGGCTTGAGGGACATGATCGGTAGCATGCTAGACACGTACATGTCCAGCGTAAGCAACAAGATGAACGAGGCAATGAAGACACTGACAATAATTGCCAGCATCTTCATTCCAATTACGTTCATAACGGGAATCTATGGGACAAACTTCTCGTATATTCCAGGGTTGGAATGGGAGGGAAGCTACTTTGTTATGCTCCTTGCAATGACGATCATAACCGTGTTAATGCTGGTTTGGTTTAAGAAGAAAAAGTGGTTATAGGAGTTATGGGCCGTCTCAAACGAGAATACGGGATTCTGGAGGGTACAGCCAACGACAGAACTGCACACTTGCGACAACCTTGCGGGGATATGCATCCTGTTGTGGTACTTGGTATAACTGGCAGGTGTGTTGCAGTCCTGGGCATTGCCGTATGTGCAACTCTGACTGGAATCATGATGATCTACATTTACAGAAGAGTTGGGAAAGATAAGACATCCAGATCGCAATACGGCGTGCCCGCGCTGCTAGGAAGAGATTGCCTATATTGTGGGGGACTGAACAAGCAGGCCGCGTCGCGGCACAGTCTTACTAGCTACCGAGCATCCTTCCTGCAGGATTCTCCCTGCGTGGCACCCATGATATGACAAGCCTAGAGCCGAGTTTTGCCATCAGCACCCATGCTTGTCTGGCTAGTACGCGCAGCTGTTCGTTGTTTATTGCATATTCGTGGTTCAGCTGCTTGACTGTATTCATCGAGTCGCTGTGTATGACTATGTCGTCTGCTGCATCTAGTGATGTGACGTACTCTAGGGCCGATATGATGGCTCTGTACTCGGCTTGGTTGTTGGTGATCCCGGAGCATTTCTGGTAGTGTGTAATACCTGTCTCTTTTACATACCACCCGTAACTTCCCTTTGGACTACCAGAGCCGTCCGTGTAGATGTTCATGCACTGCTAGACGGCAGCCGGTGCTAATAACATATGTGGGCTCTGGACACAGCCCGTATGCATGCTAGCGGGCCGGATGCCATTTTGTTCATGCACCATGTATGATGCACCTATACACGCATGCACCATGTATGATGCACCTATACACGCATGCACCATGTATGATGCACATACACGTATGGTAACTGTTTACGTCTCCCACGCCGAAATGATCTATTCTAGGCACAAATTTAGCAAATTATTTACGCTGAACGTAAACAGTTACTATAATTATAGGTGGTTTGAGCCATGAATTATGAAAGCGGTAGTCTACGATGAATATGCGCCTGACGATGATTATGCTAGGATCCTGAAGGTGAAAGATCTTGACGAACCCAAACCAAAGGCTAACGAGGTTGTCTTTGAGGTGAAGGCTGCTGCCCTGAACTACAACGATATCTGGGGTATGAGGGGCCAGCCCGTAGCCGTTCCGCTGCCACATGTCTCTGGCTCTGATGCAGCCGGAGACGTAATTGCGGTGGGAGAGGACGTAAGGGACATCCAAGTCGGAGACAAAGTTGTATCACACTCCAACATGTCTTGCAGAGTCTGCAAAGCCTGTACCGACGGGCGTGAGTTTGACTGTACAAGACGGACCATATGGGGATTTCAGACAGGACCCACCTGGGGAGCATACCAGGAGGTGACTCATCTCCCGGAGGTCAACGTGTCAAGAATACCAGACGGCGTCTCATATGAAGAGGCGGCAGCGTCGTCCATGACGTTGCTTACGTCGTGGCACATGCTGGTTGGACGGGCAAAGATCACACCCGGCCAGACAGTTCTTGTCATGGGTGGAGGATCTGGAGTGGGTAGCTTTGCAATACAGATCGCCAAACTCTACAACTGTGACGTTATAGCAACATCCAGCCCAGACAAGCTCGACAAGTGTCTTGAACTCGGGGCGGATCATGCAGTCGACCACAGGAAGGATGACTGGCACAAGGAAGTTCGAGCCATTACCAAGGGCATAGCCAAGCGAAAGGGTGAGGCTCCAGGCATTGACATATCGTTTGATCACATAGGACAGACACACTGGAACAAGCAGTTGACGCTGTTAAAGTACGGTGCAACGCTGGTCTCTTGTGGCGCCACTACAGGATATGATGCCAAGACCGATCTGCGTCATATCTTCTTCAAAGGAACCAACATACTGGGTTCTACCCAGGGAACAAAGGCCGAGCTCGACCAGGGATTATACTGGATGGGTCAGGGAAAGATAAAGTCCATTATCGACTCTGTTTATCCATACGAGCAGGCAGCAGAAGCACACACAAAGATGCTTACGGGCAAGGGACTCTTTGGTAAGATAATCTTAAAGTCCTCAGGTGCCTGATCTTTGCCCCGGCTCTTTCGCAGTCTGTGCTTTGTCCCAGGAAACAACCCAAAATTTATTCAAAAAGCAGAGAATCTACAGGCTGATATCGTGTGTCTTGATCTGGAGGACTCGGTACCGGACTCACAAAAGGAGGAGGCGCGCAGGATGATACGGGGGGCGCTTGAGGCGCGCCAATCATACAAGACAGAGGCTCTGTACGTGCGCGTAAACTCCGACGCGGCCATAAAGGATGATCTGAAGGCAATAGTGCACGGTGGCATCGACGGCATAGTCATTCCAAAGGTCAACAATGTCAAAGTCCTCAGACAAGTGGAGGAGATCGTGGCTGATCTGGAGGCGCCGCCGCCGGGAGGCTTGGGCGGGGTCATACCGTCGATAGAATCGGCCGAAGGGGTAGTCAAGACCTACGAGATCGCCTCCTTTGGAGAGGAGAGCAGACTGAGAATTGATTGTATCCTCTTTGGAGTGTTTGACCTGCTTGCGGATATGAGGATGGAGTACTCCGATGGCGTGGAAGCGGCAAGGTATGCCCGCGCTCGCGCGGCACTTGACGCCCGTGCAGCTGGGGTTCCTGCCATTGATGGAATATGGCAAGACATAAGGGATATACGGGGACTGGAGCAGGACTGCTTGCTTGGACGGTCCTTGGGATATGCGGGCAAGAGCGTGATACATCCGAGCCAAATTGATACGGTGCACAGGCTGTTTCACCCTACAGCATCTGAGATACTGTGGGCCGAAAAGGTTGTGCAAGTCTATCCAAAGTCGGTTCAGGAGGGCAGAGGGGCCACCGTGGTGGATAACAAGATGATCGATCTGGTACACTACAAGCAGGCGCAAGCCGTACTTGACTTGGCAGGCCGGTAACGCGGCATGGCAGTCCCGGTACGATGGCGCGGGATTCTATGTCTCATAACTATGTCTCATAACTACGTCTCAACTACATGTCTCTAGACTGTAGCAGCTGCGGCCCCATACGAGTCCGTCGTGGTAAGAGGCAAACTACTAGGAGCCGTGTGGTGCCTGATGCGGCGCCTGATGCGGCGCCTGATGCGGCGCCTGATGCGGCGCCTGATGCGGCGCCTATACGAGATCCTGTCTGTAATACGCTACACCGTCATGCGGATGGAACTGTACATGCGAGCAGGGACACGGAAAGGAGCCACAGACATCGGAAGCGGTGTATCGGCGCGGCGCTAGATTCGCAGTGCGCAACCACCACCATTGGTATCCGGGTAGGATCTGGCGCACCTGTCGGGCAATTTTATTCTATATGATTAGAACCATCGTACTGCTTATAATACAATTAATTGCTGGTTTGGTTATGATGATTGGACATGCCGCCGTCTTTGTCGTGCTGCTGATGGCCGGAGCGGGATTGGTTGCAGATGAGGCGTTTGCGAATGTTCAGGATAAGATAGAGTTTGGCGCCGCACTAGAGGAGGCGCTTGGACACTTTAGAGCACTGGAGGGCAACTTGGATGACGGCAACAGTGATCTGGCCTTGGTACACGCGACACATCCGATAGCCGAACTGTACGATACGATAAAGCCCACACTTTTGGATGCAGATCCGGCCTTGGATGCGGACATGCATACTACACTGCTAGACCTAAAGGACAGGACCGGTACCGGCGTTGACAGGCAGGAGGCGCAGGCTGCAATAGAG
>RKRU01000017.1 GCA_007571225.1 Nitrosopumilaceae archaeon
TCGCGCCATGTTGCAGAAGAGATAGTCACAGCAGCCGATATCTGCAACACCGACGTGGTCTTTGAACTTGGCACGGGCCATGGAGTGCTTACGGGCCTGCTGTGCCAGAAGGCACTCAGGGTGGTATCAGTCGAGATAGACGAGCATCTTGCCGCAGATGCCCGGATGCGGCTCTCGGGCATTCAAAATTTGCGTATGGAATGCGGTGACGGGATTGCAGGTGGCCGTATGGGGCAGACTACATCCTTGCAGGATGCAGGCGAAGGGCAGGACGTTACAACGGTTGTATCGCGGGGCTTTGACATCTTTGTATCAAACATCCCATATTCGGAGAGTAGAAGGGTGCTAGAGGCGCTTGCATGCTCTGCCATCCCACGGTGCGTGGTAATGGTACAACGCGAGTTTGCTGACAAGCTGACTGCCGCAGGTGATGCCGCCGCAGATAGAAGGGCAGTAAGCATAATTGCGCAGTACTGCTTTGAGATCAGGACAGCGCTGTCCGTGGGGCCGGAGTGCTTCTCCCCCCCGCCGGCTGTGGATTCTGTAGTGCTTGTAATGATCCGCAGAAACAGTCTTGATCGAAGATTGATAAGCGCAGTAAACACGCTGTTCTCATACAGGCGAAAGCAGCTTTCTACTGCAGTAAGACAGATTTGCAGGGACAGAGGCGCCGGCGCCGGGTGCACTGACATTTTGGATTCGTGTGGCCACCTTGATACGGCGCGCATAGATGATCTCACTGTTTGTGATATAGTGTATATTGCACGTCGCCTGGCCGGTTTGGGGGTTGGAGGGGAGCACGATGCTGGAAGGGGCATGTAGCAGAACTGACCTAAAGGAGGAGGAGTATCCCCCGTCCGAAGACACGTTCTTTCTTGCAGATTATATATGCAGAATGCGCGGCAGGCGGGCCCTAGATGTGGGAAGCGGTTCTGGGTACATAACCAAGATACTGTCCGGAAACTTTGATCTGGCAGTCGGAACGGATCTCAACTTTGGGGTTTTAAGGGATCAGTCCGACGCGTATAGAACCGAGAACCTTGTATGCTGCAGCGGCGCAGACGCGCTGCACGTGCGATTTGACCTGATAGTGTGTAATCCTCCGTATCTGGCAACTGATGGCATCACGCACTTGGCAACTGATGGCGGGGCCGGGGGATTTGAGGTACCGTCGCAGATACTGTACTCTATATCGCACAGCTTGAGCAAGGAAGGCGGCAGGTTTGTACTTGTAACTACGTCACTGTCAGACTATGCTAGGCTGGCCAGGTATGCAGAGCATCTCGGATTCAAGGACGTACGTATAGTGGCCAGAAAGAAGATGTTCTTTGAGGAGCTGCTGTTGCTTGAGGGCAGGCTGTACTAGCGGCGCAGCAGAGTTTTTGCGCCGTCGGATATGGCGCAGGCCATCTGGACCGTAGTCGCACTCCCGCCTATGTCTGTAGTTGTAGTCGCACCGTCGTTTACCACCCCTTCGGTGGCGGCAAATATGGCATCGCCTATATCGGCCTCGCCAAGATACCGTGCCATCCACGCGCCCGAGCATATTGCGGCTACCGGGTTTGCTACGTTCTGCCCGGCAAACCGTGGCGCGCTTCCGTGGGCAGCCTCAAACATGGCAAAGTCATCTCCAATGTTTGCTGAATAGATCAGTCCGATCGAGCCCACCAGGCCCGATGCCAGCTCCGATACTATGTCCATAAAGAGGTTGGTGCTGACCAGTACCGCCCCATTAAACTGCCCCGGATTGACCACCAGCTGCTGCATTATGTTGTCTATGTACATCTCCGAGAGCTCGATGTTGTGGCCGCTCACCCCCCTCTGGGCGGCATCCCAGAATATCCCGTCAGTCTCCTTTAGTATGTTCCTCTTTGTAATTGCCACCATCTTCTTCATACCGTGATCGTCTGCCCAGCGCACGGCCGCATTAATTATCCTGTCACTGCCGTGCCTAGTTATCTTTCTGATCGCAATGGCCGCATCGTCAGTTATCCTAGCCTCGATACCCGTATACAGGCCTTCGGTAGCCTCGCGGAAGCAGACGCAGTCAAGGCCGTGCCCCTGCGTGAGCCTCTCATATGTCTTTGTGGGCCTTATGTTGGCATACAGATCAAATTTCTGCCGCAGCGTCACTGCCACACTTCTTGGCGCCCCGGGTATTGGAATTGTCGTGGTGGGCCCTTTGAAGCAGGCGTCTGACTCTTCAAGTATTGCCATCGTGTCATCTGGTATGTACGAGGGATCCTTCCTACCGTTTCTGTCCCACTGCTCGGATCCTGCATCGCACATTACAATCTCAGACTGAATGTCGCATTCACGGAGTACCATGAGCATGGCGTCGACTACCTCAGGACCTATACCGTCCCCCTTCATCACCGCCGCAGTCTTTTTCCCCAAACCATCTTGAGCACCGGCTGATAATTATTTAATCCTTCGACTGTACGCTCCAGTCTGGGGCGGCCGGATGTACAGACGAAGTAATTGTTTACATCTAGCATACCCAATTTGCCAAATTTGTGCCTAGAATAGGTCATTGAGGCGTGGGGGACGTAAACAGTTGCCAGATGAAGATGTGACGGCCCTTGCCGCATCACTGTACGCTTGCGGCACTGCTTGCTGTGGCAGTCGTTTAACCGTTATATTTACACCGCATGTCACCGTATCATTGTGAAACCTGAAGCCCGTGTCGGACCAATGAGGCTTGATGGACCAGTCGTACTGGCTTCGGGCATTCTGGGAATATCGCTTGATGTGTTTCGCAGGCTGCACCGGTCGGGCGCGGGGGCCGTAGTGACAAAGTCACTGAGCAAGAGTCCGTGGACTGGATATGCCAACCCCACGGTAATAGGCCTGGACAACGGCGGATGGTTAAACGCGGTAGGCCTCTCAAATCCGGGCGCCCAAAACTTTGCAGACATGATAAGGCCCAATCGCGAGATACCGATTATAGTAAGCCTCGTGGGATCCACGGCTGCGGAATTCGAGTATATGATCGACAAGTTTGACGAATGCGCAGTTGTCGCATACGAGCTCAACATGTCGTGTCCTCATGTTGCAAAGGTCGGCCTTGAGGTGGGCGACGACCCGGCGCTGGTAAGGGAGATTGTCGGGGCGGCAAAGCAGGCATCTGGAGATTCAGCGCCCGTACTGGTAAAGGTCGGACTGGGCTCGTCAAATTATCTGGATACCGTCGGGGCGGCAATAGATGGTGGGGCTGATGCGATAACTGCCATAAACACGATCCGCTCCATGGCGATAGATGCGGAGCTGCAGCGGCCCGTACTGAGCAACAGGTTCGGAGGCCTCTCGGGTGCGCCGATAAAACCGATCGCCCTGAGGTGCGTATACGAGATCGCCTCAAGGTTCGGGGACATTCCGATAATGGGGTGCGGGGGAATCTCAAACTGGAAGGATGCAGTAGAGTTCATACTGGCGGGCGCGTCTGCAGTACAGATAGGAAGCGTGTTAGGAGAGGAGGATGTCGATATATTCGGCCGGATAAACACGGGAATAACCGAATACATGGAACGTAAGGGCATAGACAGACTGCAGGATATGGTGGGGCATGCGCAGAGACGGTAGGATACGGGACTATCCCGAGGCAATAACGGTAGAAGAGGTCATAGACGAGACCCCCACGGTGCGCACGCTGATCTTCTCAGACGACATCATGTCATCGTCCATGCCCGGGCAGTTTGCAATGGTCTGGGTTCCGGGAGCATTTGAGCTTCCAATGAGTATAATGACTGCTACAGGCAGGGGCAGGGCCGCCTTTACTGTACGAAGACACGGAGATGCGTCTACTGCCCTGTACAACATCAGGCGCGGAGAGAGTATAGCCGTGCGCGGACCATACGGGAACTCCTTTGATGTCCGCAGAGGCCGCCTGCTGCTGGTGGGGGGAGGAACAGGACTGGTACCACTCATGAGGCTGGTCACGCATACGAATCCTGACGATGACATTACCATACTAATGGGGGCCAGGACTGCAGACGAGGTCTTCTTTGACGAACTGGCATCTGACTTGTTGTCGGCCAGGCGCGGTGCAGGCAGCGGCAACCGCGACGACCAAGGTAGTAGCCATAGTACAGGTGACTATAACTGTGGTGCAGGCGACTATAACTATGGTACAGGAAGCGAGGCTCCTCTACGTGGCAGGGTCATAGTCACAACCGACGACGGGACGCGGGGCAAGAAGGGGCGCGTCACGGACATACTAGATGCCATCGTTGACTGCAGCGCGGGGGGGAAGTTTGATGCCATATACACATGCGGCCCCGAAGTTATGATGTACAAAATAGTACAGACGGCATCACGGCACGGCATATTCGTGCAGGCAAGCCTTGAGAGGATGATGAAGTGCGGTGTGGGCATATGCGGTAGCTGCGCGGCAGGCCCAGACATAGTCTGCAAAGATGGCACCATATTTGACGGCAGACACCTGCTTGCAAACCCCGAGTTCGGATTCACATACAGGGATAAGTCTGGAATTCCGACATCGTGGTAGCGCCGCAAGAGCATGCTGGGCCCTGAAACTGTTGGTGTACCAGCCTCCGCTATGGCACGGCCGATCCATGTGGGACTAGTATCGCATCAAAGCTGCGCCGCGCCCGCATCCTGCCGCGCCGTGCGGACCTGTAGGCACCGGCTACAAATCGTTGTGCGAGGTTACCTCCACACCCCCCCTACCTAACGTACTGTTTAAGTTCGGTGTAAGCAATTTGCCGAATTTATGCTTGGGATCATCTATTTGGATATGTGGGATCCAGACATGTACTTGGTGCTTATAAAGGGGACAATCTTTTACCGCATCACTACTAGCAAGGTTTAAAACAAATCATAAATGAAATATCAAAAGAAGGTTGCCAACTCCAAAGATTGTACTTACAGCGGATCGTACGCTGATGTCACCATACAGGGGACTCTCCCTTGCATCTTTCTTCGGGTGCGCCCCGGCCCTTGACCCGCACAGGGACGAAAAGAGCTTTCTGTACAAGATACTGGGAAAACAGGTTACGCCAAAGATATTGTTTGATTTTATCTGTAACTACATCCCACATACAAACGGGGTTGCAGATTATGCCCCGTACGGGTTGCGCAAGCTTGAGGCTGGATTGTTGCGCGATGGATTTTCAAGGCAGGATGTAGTGGTTGCCCATCCAGACCACATAGAAAAGTTCATCGGTCCAGAGACTCTGGTAGTGGGCACATATGAGATGGATCCGCTGGGCATGGGTCCGGTTACCATGACATTTACGTATGGCAGGAAGCAGATCTCCTATGACGAGTACTATAATGCAGAACTCCACCGCCGGATAAGGGTGGCCAAGGAGAAGAACGGCAGCAAGGCAAAGGTGATCTCGGGCGCCTCAGGCACCTGGCAGTACAACTACGATCCCGAAAAGATAGAGGAGTTTGGAATATACGCAGTACTGGAAGGGGAGCTTGGCGGCATCGCGCCCGAGATTGACGGGCACGCGGGCCGATTCTTCAACTATCTGATAAACGGTGACTTTGAGAACATGGACCCGTTCCGGAAGAGGAGTGACTTTAAGGTAAACATAAAGGAGTTTGAACGGCACGGCGAGAAGATCTACGGACGATTCGTAAACTTCTGGGACAGGCCCGATCTTGAGGAGATTCCGGATATAGTGGAGCCTAGCATGCATGGAATGGTGGAGGTCATGCGCGGATGCGGCCGCGGCTGCAAGTTCTGCGACGTCACACTGAGGTCCCTGAGGTACTATCCACCAGAGAAGGTCAAGAGAGAGATAGAGGTCAACTTGAAGAAGGGAAACGCACAGTCGGCGTGGATCCACAGCGACGACATATTCGTGTACGGGATGGATCCGCGTACATCAAAGGGCATGGAGCCCAACAGGGAGGCGCTAGAGGAGCTCTTTTCTGCTGTGATGTCCACCGGTGTCGCGCATACAAATCCCACACACGGCACGCTGGCCGGGGCAATAGCAGACGAGCGTCTAATACCGAACATATCGCGTATAATAAAGGCGAGTCCAAGCAACATGATCGGTGTTCAGGCAGGGTTTGAGACCGGCAGCCTGAGACTAATCGGCAAGTATGCAGACAGAAAACTTGCACCATACTCTCCAGAAGAGTGGCACTGGGTGGTAAAGGAGGGCGTAAAGACGCTTAACGAGAACTATTGGGTTCCCGCATTCACGCTCATAATGGGGCTTGATAACGACGAGACTCCAGAGGATTCTTGGGAGACCATACAACTGATAAGCGATCTGGAGCGCGAGCAGCCCGAGTCAAAGTTTACCACCACGGCGCTGACGTTTGTGCCAATAGGACTGCTTGAAAAGTCCGATTTTTTCAACATAGGCAACGAGATGATGCCGGCCCAGCTGGGTGTCCTGTACAAGACTTGGCAGCACAACTTCAAGTATGGAATACAAAAGTTCATGACAAAGACTGGCGCAAGGGGTCCACAGAGGTACTTTTTCAACTTCCTTGCACGCTCGCTTGGAGGCGTGCCGCTTTCTGCCATGGAACGGTATGCGCGCAAAAAGAGCGTCGAACACGAGCGCGTCATAGACGAAGTAAAGGCAAGATACTGGTGATGCGTAGTAAAGGCAGAAGATATTCGTTCAAGATAGAATAAATCAGTGCCTACAATGTGGATTAGAGTATGGATATTTTCTTCTTTTGCTACGCGCATCTGCGCCGCATGTGTATGATCTTACATGTAATACCCAACCTGTAATACCCAACCTGTAATACCTCACTTGTAATAAACACAACTTATACTGCACAACTTGCACTGCATGGAACAAAAATAACTGTAAAAAGATCTCCCTGCCCGCGCAGTATGGTCCTTTAGTTGTGCTTGGACACATGCGACAGGGTTGTTAGATACAGTGATGGGCAGGCAAGGTCATGCCTGCATACTATCTTCACGTAACTGTTTACGTCTAGCGTAAATAATTTGCTAAATTTGTGCCTATAATCGGTTATTCAGGCGTGGGGGACATAAATGGTTACAATCCCACCATCTAAATAATAGAATATGCTGTTTGTAGTATGTCGGATCCTGTCGAAAAAACATCGTTTCTGTCACTAATGATAATACGTATGAAATGGGGCATGATTTGCAAAAAATAGGAACAGAGCGCACATGCGAATGCAGTCCAAAACATACATGCTGCCTGTCTGCAAAGGAATGGTTAAAGAATCAGATAGGAGTATGGAAATTCGCGTATGAAAAGCGTGACATAAGAGACAAGACTATTCATCCAGCAACATATCCAATATCTCTGGCAAGACGCATTATTGAACAGTTTACCCACAAAGGAGAACTGGTATTGGACCCGTTTGTCGGTAGTGGAACTACATTGATAGCTGCGCAAGACGCGTCCCGCAACGCGGTAGGATTTGATCTATCTCCCGAATATATTGAACTGTGTCAGACCAGACTGGCCAAAAATAAAGGATTGTTGTCAGGATCATCTCAACATGCTGTTTGTAATGACGCACACAATATTCCAAACTATTTGCGGCCCAATTCAGTTAGTTTGATAGTGACATCGCCCCCATATGCAAATTTACTTAACCGCAAGCGCAAAAACAAATCCCGACGGGACCGTGATAATGGTCAATTGGGAAAGGTGGAACAGTATTCCCAGGATCCGCGTGACCTAGGAACCATGAATCTTGAGTTATACACTAAAAAGATTGGAGATATATTTGAGGGACTACTACCTCTCATACGCCCCCGTTCTCATTGTGTTATCAACGTTCCAGACATGTGGTGGGAAAATGAGCGAATAACCATTCACGTGTCCCTAATAGAAGAAATGCGCATGCGGGGTTATGAACTGCGCAACATTATAATTTGGGACAGAACAAATATAGTGAATCGTATAGGTATATTCGGCTGGCCTAGTAACTATATCACAATGGGTGTCACGTTTGAATATTTGCTGGATTTCTGGAGGCCGCAAGATTGAAAGCGTTTACCAAAGATTCGCTTAATGTAGATATAAACAATCCTCCTCAAGGAAAAACGATACGGGAAATGAAAAAGTTTACCAAAGATTCGCTTAATGCAGAACTGCAAGAAATAACATCGCGTGGATGGATTAAAACACAACGGCCGGGTAATGATGGAGGAGTGGGTAACACACTGGAAGATCTGTTGGGTATCGAGGAAAACAACTTACCGTTACCCAACGCTGGAGAATGGGAATTAAAGGGACAAAGAAAAGTGACCACCTCTTTGATTACGTTATTTCACATGGAACCATCACCTAGAGCCATGAAATTTGTTCCGTCCACCCTATTACCATTATATGGTTGGCCACACAAAAAAGCTGGAATTAATTATCCAGATTCAGAGATGAGTTTTCGTCAAACAATCACAGCTGGACAGAGAACTAGTAGGGGGTTCACAGTTGTAGTCAACCGCCTCATAGGCCGCTTGGAGTTGTCTTTTGATTCAAATTTTGTTGATTTGACTAAACACAAAACATGGTTAGATGCAGTAAAGAAGCGCATAGGTCTTGACGAACTGGATCCTCAACCATATTGGGGATTTGATGATCTTTTTCACAAAGCAGGAACCAAACTACACAAAACCCTATATGCAGTTGCAGAACAAAAACGCCAAGACGGGACGGAATATTTCCGATACAATGAATTTTATAAAT